>JBATTD010000482.1:0-1807 GCA_049670345.1 Ignavibacteriaceae bacterium | reverse complement strand
ACCTAATACTTTAACCGGTTTTTTAGTGCTCTTAATAATCCCTAATTTTCTTAGGGCAGCAGCGTTAAGCACATCATCTTTTATTTTTTTTCCATCAGCAATTCTTTGCAGTGCATTAAGATTAACCAACTGATAATAAACTTTAAAAATATTAGTGAATCCAAATTTTGGAATTCTTCTTTGCAAGGGCATCTGCCCGCCTTCGAACCAAGCTTTTCTTTTCGCACCTGATCTAGACATCTGTCCGTTGCTTCCTCTGGTAGAGGTTCCGCCTCTTGTTGAACCTTCACCGCGTCCAACTCTTTTACGTTGTTTTCTCGATCCTTCGGCGTATTTTAAATTGCTTAATCTATCCATTTTTAAAACCTGTACTAACCTTTAATTTCTTCAACTCTAACTAAATGTGTTACTTTTCTTATCATACCCCTAATTTGTGGAGTATCATTGTGAACTCTTTCCCAATTTGGTCTTCCTAACCCTAATGCTTCAATTGTTCTTTTTTGATCTTTAGGTCTGTCTATAATACTTCTTGTCTGAATAATCTTGATCTTAGACATAAATTCCTCAATTACGAATTAAAAATTTCTTGAATTGTTAATCCTCTTTTATTTGACATTTTTCTTGCATCAATTTGGTTCATCAAACCATTTAAAGTTGCTTTAACCTGATTGTGAGGATTACTGGAACCAAGCGATTTGGTAAGAATATCCTGCACGCCGGCTGCTTCTAAAACTGCACGAACTCCACCGCCTGCAATAAGTCCTGTACCTGGTGAAGCAGGTTTTAGCAAAACACGCCCGGCACCGTATTTACCGATTATTTTATGAGCAAGTGTTCCTTTCACTAAAGAAACTTTAATCTGATTTCTTCTTGCAGCGTCGATGCCTTTTTTTATAGCATCAGTAACTTCGTTAGCTTTTCCCAATCCAACACCCACAGTGCCCTTACCATCACCAACTACAACAATTGCATTAAAACTAAATCTGCGACCGCCTTTTACAACTTTTGCAACTCTGTTTATATGAACAACTTTTTCTTTAAAACCGTCGTTATCAGTTCTCTTTACTGATTTCAATTGTATCTCCAATACATAAGTTTACTAAAATATATTTTTTGTGCTGCCGGAAGAGGATTCGAACCTCTACAGACGCCTCCAAAGGGCGTAGTCCTACCATTAGACGATCCGGCAAAATTTCCGGAATCAATTAAAATTTTAATCCTCCCTCTCTAGCACCTTCAGCAACTGCCTGAACACGACCGTGGTATCTGTAACCACCCCGATCAAAAACTACGGCTGCAATGCTTTTCTCCGTTGCTTTTTTGGCAATAAGAGTTCCTACAATTTTACTTTTGTCAACCTTACTCTTTGCATTCTTAAGTTCGCTCTGAATTTCCTTAGAGAGAGTTGACGCAGAAGATAAAATTTTACCGGATGTATCATCAACCAGCTGGGTATAAATATGATTCAGACTGCGATAGACCGATAATCTTGGTTTATCCGGCGTACCATGAATTTTTTTTCTTATTCTTGTCTTTGATCTTTGACGTGTTGTTATTTTTCTTTTCATTTTCTATTCTAACTCAAAACTTTGAATTGTTTATTTAGCAGCAGTTTTTCCTGCTTTTCTTTGAATATGTTCGTCTGAATATTTAATTCCTTTACCTTTATAAGGTTCGGGTTTTCTGATTGATCTTATTTTAGCTGCTACCTGCCCAACAAGCTGTTTATCTGAACCAGAAATAACTATTTGAGTTTGAGTAGGAACTTCTAAAGTTACCTCATCCGGTGGCATAAGGTAAATCGGGT
>JBATTD010000481.1:0-4660 GCA_049670345.1 Ignavibacteriaceae bacterium | reverse complement strand
ACAAAAGAGTCTGGTCAATCAGGCTAAGAATGATCTAACTTTTACTCGAAGTAACAGCGGTAAAGTTTGAAAATATTCTCTTCACACTTTTACTTTTACAATGCGGACAAGCGAATGATTTCTTCTTCCCATATTCAGTAATAGTCAACTGCAAGGAAAATACTTTTTTACAACTCTTACATCTATATTCATATGTTGGCATAACTTCGTCTCTAACTGTTAATAATTACTTCATCAACACCATCCCTGCCTGCCGGCAGGCAGGTTCTTAGTCTCAACAAAATCTAAATAGTATAATGGAATTATTCCTCTGCAATCCACGGAGGAGTCATTGTAAATCCAAGTTGCTTTACCCAGGTTAGATCACTATAAGCTATCCATTCTCCGGTGAGTTTGCCCTCAGCGAAGAATATTATACTGAATCCGTTTGAATTTGCTCTCTTGCCAGTCGGTGGGTGGCTGCCTGCCCCTGTGTTTGTTCCTGTTATTGTCCAACGAATTACAATTGCTGTATCACTAACAAATAATCTATCGTCAACTGTCACAAGAAAATCAGGATAAGCCATTCTTGTATTTGAAATATCCTCTTTAAGTAAATCACGACTATTTTTAGCTTCAAAATCCGGATTGATTCTAAGTTCAAAATCCAGTGTAGTAATTTCATCTAAAATCTCTAAATCACCCTCATTCCAAGCCTCCAGATATTTGTCAAGTATTGGATTTAATTCTGTTGAATAATCCTTCTTCTGACATGTAACAAATGCTAAAGTGATTAGAAGAAGAAAAGAAGAATAGGCAAATAAGTTTTTCATTTTAGTAACCTCCTTAATGCGTGAAATTGGAAAATAATATTCTATCCACTCTACGTCTTGAGGGAAGCACTATATTCCGGAAGGAAAATTAAAGAGTAACGCTGTTCTACACGTTTCTCTCAAGGTGTAGATAAAATTCTGAATTGTAAATTGGTGAAAATAATTGTTAGAAGCAACTAATGATTGACGTTTGGCAAGTAATAAAAATCCCCACCCAACTAATGACAGGGGCTTAATAAAAGATGAGTTTACTACTTCATCAACACCATCCCTGCCTGCCGGCAGGCAGGTTCTTAGTCTCAATAAAACTCTTTCATAAATCCTTTTAAAAGACAAGTTAATTGTGTTAAGAATTTGGTTCCTTCCAATTAGGCTATGCAAATATTAATTGAACAACCAATAAACGTTAACAGAGGGTTGCCAAGAATATGTTTCTCCAAAATCCTTACCAGGATATACATTTTTTCATTCTAACAAACTATATCCTTCACTCAGTGTATAACCAGCTGGCACATATTCAGTTGACACATTAACTTCGATAGGTTGCTCTCTATATAAATTAAATGATACATGTTCCGAGTTATAAGCACAACTACCTGCTCCAGTAGTTGGGAATAATACGAAGTTTTCACCACCGGCTTTTGTTATTACAACCCTCATAGGAACATTGAGATTAATGGAATCACAACTAATTGTATTTGTATTCCGGTTGTTATTGTTCAAAAGCCCACTCACTTTAACAACCACTTTAATATAATCAGGGTTTGGCTCTTCCTCCTCTTCACACCCACCAACAAAATCGCCGGCAATAAATAATAGTCCTAATAAAGAAATAATTATTTTTGTTTTCATCTTAGGTCTTCCTTGCAAAAACTATAATAAATATTCTTTCATTAAATTCCAATAATTAATTCATTTAAACAAGTAAAATAAGCTTAACAATTAGCAAGTAATGGATTTTAAAATATATTGTAGAATGTATGCGCCCTTCTCACGAACATCCCCCGCCCTTATATATAGCCCTATGCCCCATCAATCAGATTGAAATTTTCCATCAAAACTCTTTATAGCTTCTTCTCTTATTTTATAAATGTCAAATAATCTGAGAGTATTTGTAGAAGTAAATATATCTTCTCCAGAAATGGTTGGTCTAACTACTTTCAACATATAGCCTTTGTCTGTCATCATTCCGAATGTCATCATAATTGCACCAAAGAAAGTAGAGTCAACATATTCGCACTTAGTTAAATCAATTACCAATTTATTATGTCCGGAATTTATTTCATCCTTTATCAATTTCTTAAATTCATTTGCTTCCAGCATAGTGGAACGAGTGCAGTTAACCACAATAACAAAGACACCATCAATATATATCTTTTCAAATGCTTCCAAGATAATTTCCTAATATGATTAATGATTACATATAAATTAAGTTGTCATCAGGATAATAGCAATTATTTATTAAGCGAATTTTTATCTGATTTAATAATAAGTATTATATAATAATAAATCCCTATCCAATTAAGAATAGGGGGTTAAGAAAAGTTAACGTTGTTACTTCACCAACACCATCTTCTTAGTCTCAACAAAAGAACCTGCTTGCAGTCTGTAAAATAAATTCAGCTTCGTAATTTCAAAGTGCTAAAAACAATCAATTAAATCTCGTGTTGCCTTAGATTTAGTTTTAATCAACCATCGTTTTTCTATGATTGAACAAATTAAAGAACTATTTTATATTTAATTTTATAATCAAATTATTCCAGTTCAGGTGTTTAATGTATCACGAATAATTTCATCAGTTAAGGATCAAATATGAGAGTGTTGTGAACAGTAAAACAACAGTAACAAAAAATAATCCTTCCGGGAAATGCCTAGTTAAATATTGCTTCTGTAGTTTAAGGCGGATAGCTATTATTTTGTTTGTTGTATTCCTGTATTCCTATTTTGCGTATTCGGGTGGGACAAAATCCTCAGAACTAGTGGTAATTACTGGTCAAACAATGGGCACAATTTTTCAAATAAAAATTGCACAGGATGATAGTATAGAAATAGACAAGAATTTTTTGCAGAATGAAATAATCGAAAAATTAAGAAAAGTAAACTCTCAAATGTCCACATATATAGAGGATTCAGAGATATCACTTTTTAATAAGTATAATAATACTGATTGGTATTCCATTTCAGAGGATTTTGCATTTGTACTAGAAAAGGCACTGGAAATTAGCAAGCAATCATCAGGAACATTTGATATAACTGTGGGTAAATTAGTAAATCTATGGGGATTTGGTTCTGAGCTGAAAGAACATACAGTTCCTGACTTTGATCAATTAGCAGCTATAAAGGCTATTACAGGATATCAACATTTAGAAGTAAGATTAGATCCTCCGTCGGTTAAAAAAGAAAATCCAGAGTTATACATAGATTTGTCTGCCATTGCAAAAGGATTTGGAGTAGACAAGGTAGCAGAATATCTTGATTCAAAAAACATCGAGAGTTATCTGGTAGAAATTGGGGGGGAAATAAGGACGTCCGGCACTAATCAAAAGGATGAATCCTGGAAAGTTGGGATTGAAAATCCAGACTCTTCTTCAGGCATTTATGAAGTAATTTCATTAGGCAGTTACTCAATTGCTACCTCGGGTGATTATCATAATTATTTTGAAAAAAATGGTATTAGGTATTCACATACTATTGATCCAAGAACAGGAATGCCGATATCGCATAAACTTGCTTCAGTTACTGTTGTTTATAAATCCTGCACTCTCGCTGACGCTTATGCAACGGCAATAAATGTGTTGGGCCCGGAATCAGGAATCAGTTTTGCATTAGAGTATGAATTACCCGCTTATCTGATAGTAAGAGAGGAAGATGGATTTGTTGTAAAGAAAACACCTCAGTTGGATAAGTTTTTAAATAGAGAACGCAAACCGGATTGATCATCTTATTTAATTAACAATTTTCAAATAATTTTTGATAAAAAATAACTTATCAGAGGTTGATTCCCCCAAAAGAACTTTTGACTTGTGCCTTTTCTCTATTGATCCATCCCTTTGACAGTTTTTAAGTTTATCCTTCAATTTCATTAATTTAAATATTTCCAATTAAGTTCAAGTTTACTCAACATCACTTGGAGAATTCTTTATTCAATCCCCTTTGCGGCTACAACGGCACAGATTTACAACAAGGTCGGAACCTCTTGAAAATATTTGCCCTCAAATTTTATTTAAGGCTGATTTCATCAATTTTATTTAATTCTTCTTCACTAAAGTTCTGATTATCCAGCGATTTCAAACAGTCCTCGATTTGATTGATGTTACTAGCGCCTATTATCGCCGATGTTACTGCTTTCTTTCTTAACACCCACGCAATTGCCATTTGTGCAAGAGTCTGATTTCTTGCCATAGCAATCGAATCTAATTTTTTAATTTTATCTCTCAGCTCCTCCGTAATTGTAGCTGCATCAAGAAATGTTCCTGCCCTGCCTGCCCGGGAATTTGCGGGAATAGAGTCAATGTATTTATTTGTTAATACACCCTGTGCCAGCGGTGAAAAGACAATGCAGCCAATCCCCTCTATATCCAAAACATCCAATAAACCATCTTCAATCCAGCGGTCAAAAATATTATAATTGGGCTGATGAATTAGACATGGCGTGCCCAGGTCTCGTAATATGATTGATGCCTTTTTAGATTGTTTCGCACTATACTGTGAAATACCTACATAGAGCGCTTTACCACTGCGCACCATTTGACTGAGTGCAGCCATAGTTTCTTCAATGGGAGTTTCGGGGTCTGGCCGGTGATGGTAGAAAATATCCACATAATCTAATCCGAGGCGTTTGAGACTTT
>JBATTD010000480.1:0-5288 GCA_049670345.1 Ignavibacteriaceae bacterium | reverse complement strand
CTTGTATATTGACGGATCAATTTTATCCTGGAAAACATCGAGGATCTGTTTAAACTTCATCCTGAATGAAAGTCCATTTCTCCAATCCGGAAAATTTTTACCCTGCATTATTGCAAAACCGCTTCCGCCGCCGCAACAATAGTTATGAACACCGTGTGGTTCCATTTCAACAAACTGCGGGCATAATTCCCTAACGATACGACGCTGCGGTTCAACAATTCCCATAGCTCTTACAGCATTGCAGGGATCATGCAATGTAACAGGAAAATCATTCTTCATTGGATCGAATTTAATCTTGCCGCTAAATACTATCTCTTCAAGAATCGGGAATGCACTTTCCCTGGGTATAATATTATCATCAACCAGAATTCTATCCGCAATGGGCATCAATGCTTTATGGGCATGACCGCACTCACCCATTACTATCCTGTTAACGTTAAGTTTTTTTGCAATCCGGATATGTTCAAGAGCGACTCTTGCAAGCTGCGCATCATCATACCATAAACCATAATTTACAGAATCATATCCTCCCATTTCGGAAGACATCGTCCAATTGATTCCGGCTTTTTCAAAAATAATTGCAAACGCCATAATGTTTTCCGGCCAGGCAAGAAACTCCCCGAAGTTATGTATCAATAAAATATCAGCACCTTCTTTATCAAGCGGCAGCTTAATATCCATACCTGTTATATCTTTTATATCTTCTTCAATAAATTCTACTATATCAAGCATAGCTGTTGGGTTTGCCCCGGTTGAAGATCCCGTTTTCAACTGTTTCATTGAACCGGAATTATGAAGTTCTTCAACTGTCAGGCCTAACTCCTGGCTCATTAATTTTCTAATCTCACGAGAGATCAGTCCGTTATCAACACCGATGGGGCATGCTTGTGCACAACGCCTGCAAAGTGTACAGCGATAAGATAACTCAGCAAGCCGTGCAATGGTTTCCCAGTTTAAATCAATATCTGAACCCGAGATTTTATTAGATAATTTGCTGCCATGTTTTAAATATTTATTTATGATCCTTCTTAAAATTTCACCGCGGAAAATTGGTCTGTATATTTCTTCCCTTCCGCTTGAAATATAAACCGGGCATTCATCTGAGCACGATTGACATTTAACGCAGTTCTCCATTGAAAGAAGAAGGGGCTGCAGTAATATCCAGTTATCTTCTTTACTTAATAATTTTTTTAATCCGTCAAGATACTTTGCAACCAGTTTTTCTTTTTCTTCATCTGTTTCGGGTTTTGGTATTTCCAATGCCGATAAACCATCAAGCGAATGTTCAAGCCTGCTTTTCTGATCATCGGTTAAATCTTTAATTGGCTTATCAACCCAATCTTCATAAGGATACGGCAGTTTTATGTATTCGGCCGGGTTTAAATAAGTTATTTGACCTTTTATTTTTGTAAAGTCCTTAACCGATTTCATTTTTTCCCCTTTCATTTTCCCTCCTTCTCAGGTAAAGTTGTAGCTACGTCTGCCCAGGTTTTACCCGACTGTATATGAGGGGCAGACCAGCTTACTCCGAAATTCAAAGCCTCTTTAATTCTTTTTTCCAGTTTTCCACCTTTTATGTTTGGCTCATCTTCCCATCTTACATTATGATATAAAAAATATTTTGCAAAGAGGTGCATCATCCTTGTAATGGGAAAATATAAAAGAAACAGAGAGATAAGCACTATGTGTAAAGCAAACAGTGTATCTGGAATTGCAATAAAATTAAATGTTAAAAGATTCCTGACAAATTCTTTGCTCATAATAAAGGAAGGGTTGGAAATTATAAGTGTAAGAAAAACGCTTATCACTAAAATCAGAATAAAGAACAGGTTAATGAAATCCATAGGTGTATTATAGAACTTAAACTTTTTGTCGGTTGTTCTTTGTATTATCAAACCTATGCTGCCAACAAAAGTTAGAGCAAGACCCACATAGCCTGTAATATTACAAAGGTGAAACAGAAATTTTTCTCCGCCGCTTTGAATGACATTTAAGTTCGTGATAGAAAAAATATCCAGGAAAGCTGATAAAAATATAAGAGCGGAGGTACCCGTCACTAAATATAGACCGAGGTGAAATGGGAAAGAAAAAATCCAAAGCTTTTTGTTATGAAGAAAAACTCCTTTTAAAAATATTATTTCTTCAAACATTGCCCAGAGTTCTGCAAGGTGGTTTTTCTTAATTTTCTTTTTCCACCACTCTGCTTCTTCATAATACGAACCCCCATATTTATTTCGTTCGGGTTCATGTGCAACAGGATAAAGTTCCCATCTTACATGAATGGGGGCACTCGAATATTTATATATTTTAGAAATAACTAAAAGAAAAAATACCAGGATTGAAAAGTAAGTGAGTAAATAAAGTATGATCATTTCCTAAACTCCGGACAAATTTGCAGGTAAAAAGTTAAAAGATGATTTATCTTAATGAACAAATTAAATACTTGCTATGGTAAATTATAGGGATGAACAAATAAAATCAAAGGAATTTGGTTTATTGTGTACATTATGTGGTTACTGAATCAACAAATAAATGGAGAGATCTTATAGCCCAATTTAAATTTTATTTGTTTCTCTTTGGTACTTTCTGAATAGAATCTGTGAGTAAGCTGACAACACACCGAGATCAATTAAATAAAATTATTATGAACATTCAGTTTTTCTATTCAGTTTTAAAGTTGAATAACTTAGATTTACAATTACATTATTTCTTTTTTTCACACAAAAGGATGAAAAACATGGACGGAATAATTTATTTAGATAATGCTGCAACAAGCTACCCAAAACCCCCCGAAGTGTACGATTTTATGAATGAGTTTTACAAAAAGAATGGTGTAAATCCGGGCCGTTCTGGATATGATATGTCTTTAGAAACAGAGGAAGTTGTAAATACAACGAGGAAGAAATTAACTGATTTTTTTAACGGCACTGATCCTGATCACTTAACATTCAGTTACAACGCAAGCGATTCTTTAAATATGATTATAGGCGGAATGCTCAAGTACGGAGATCATGTTATCACAAGTAATGTTGAACATAATTCTGTGTTACGCCCCCTACACCATAAAAAACATGATGGCGAAATAGACGTTACCTATATTCCATTTGACAGCAAAGGATATATTGATCCTGATGATGTGAAAAAAGCTTTTAGAAAAAACACAAAAATGGTTATTCTCAATCACTGCTCCAATGTAATAGGTACAATTCAACCGGTGGCTGAGGTGGGAAGGTACTGTCGCGAGTCAGGAATATATTTTGTAATCGATGCAAGCCAAACAGCAGGCGCTGTTAACATTGATGTTAAGGAAATGAATATTGATGTAGTTGCTTTTACAGGACACAAATGTTTGATGGGTCCAACAGGAATTGGCGGATCTTATATTCGCGAAGACGTTCAGATTAAAGGAACACGTTACGGTGGTACAGGTGTGCGCTCCGCTTATCCATTTCACCTGGAAGAATTTCCATACAGGATGGAATGCGGCACTCTGAACATTGTTGGAATTGCAGGATTACTTGCAGGACAAAAGTGGATAGAAAAAGAAGGACTTGAAAATCTGCATAACAAGGAGATGAAGCTGTGGGATAAACTTCGTAAAGGATTGCAGGAAATTGATAAAGTAATTATGTATTGCGCCGAAAGTACAGAAAACCATAATGCCGTTCTTAGTTTTAATGTTGAAGGTTGGGATGCAGGTAATGTTGGAACTATGCTGGATGTTGATCATAATATTGCATGCCGCACGGGCTTGCAATGTGCACCACTTGTTCATGTACAATTAGGAACTGATAAAATTCATGGCACCGTTAGGTTGAGTATTGGCGCCTTTAATACCGAAGAACATATTGATACTGCAATTGAAGCAGTTAAAAGTATTTCTTCTTTCGAAAGAAAAACTACAAATAAGAAAGACAAAGTTGAAGGAGTTTAATCTTCTTAATAAATATGCATGCTGATACCGGTTTTGATGAAGAATATTTGAATAGATGTTTTGAGCTCGCTGCAAAAGGAACAGGGACAGTAACTCCTAATCCGTTGGTTGGAGCAGTCATAGTAAAAAATGGTAAAGTGATCGGCGAAGGATATCATAAAAAATATGGCGAAGCTCACGCAGAAGTTGATGCACTGAACAATTCAACAGAAGATGCCGGTGGAGCGACTTTATACTGTAACCTTGAACCGTGCTGCCATATTAAAAAACAAACCCCTCCTTGTGTTCCATTAATTATTAATAACGGTATATCCAGAGTGGTAATCAGCAATCTTGATCCTAATCCGGAAGTAAATGGTGAAGGATTAAAAAAATTAACCGCTGCAGGCATCACGGTAGAAAAAGATGTGCTTGAGGATGAAGGAAAGGAATTGAACAAATTTTATTTTAAATACATTGCCTCCAAAATTCCTTACATCACTTTAAAAATTGCTCAATCAACAGATGGCAAAATCACCAAATCAAAAAATGAACAAACATGGTTAACCGGGGAAGAATCAATCCGCTTTGTTCATCTGCAAAGAGCAGTTTATGATGCTGTATTAGTAGGAACAAATACAGTTGCTGTTGATGATCCGCAGTTGAATGTAAGAAATGTAGAAGGAAGAAATCCAAAGAGAATAATTTTAGATGGAAAGCTTAGCATAGATTTAAATGCTGCAATTCTGTCAGCCGAAGATATTGAAAATACATGGATACTAACAAGTAAGAATGCTGATAAAGCAAAGATCAATCAAATTACTGAAATAGGAGTACGTGTAATTCAATTCAGTACCGATGATAATGAACAAATAAATTTAATGGATATTTTAAATAAACTTGGTGAAGTAAAAATCACATCTTTGTTTGTTGAAGGCGGCAGTAATATTTTTTCGCAATTTATGGATACAAATTATTTTGATGAGATTATTATTTTGCAGGCACCAATAACTCTTGGAAAAGGTGTAAACGGAATACCAATCTCTTCCCTGGGTCATCTTAAAAAAATTAGCTCTGAAAAAATTGACAAAGACTTAAAAATAGTTTACAAAAAAAATGAATAATCAATTTTTGCATATCAGGTAATGAATAATATAGTTAAGTTTGTAATATGTTTACAGGAATTATTGAAGAAATAGGTAAAATTTCAAGCATTAACCCAATTGCAGGGGGAATGCGGATCAAGATTTCCTGCAGTAAAATACTCGAAGATATTTCTGTGGATGATTCTATTTGCGTTAGCGGCGTTTGCTTAACAGCGATTAAAGTTGAAAATGATGGTTTTTGGGTTGATGCAGTTGGCGCAACATTAGAA
>JBATTD010000479.1:0-13667 GCA_049670345.1 Ignavibacteriaceae bacterium | reverse complement strand
TCATTAAAATTCAGGAACCCATAATGTCAAAAAATCCATCATTCGATATTGTCTCTGAAGTTGATCTTCAGGAAGTTGATAATGCATTAAACCAGGCAAATAAAGAAATACATCAGAGATACGACCTTAAAGATTCCAAAACAGAATTAGAATTAAATAAAAAGGATAAGCTTATTACGATGAACACGAAGGATGATTATTCAAGAAAACAATCAATTGATATTCTTCAAACAAAACTTATTAAACGTGGCTTATCAATAAAAGCATTAAAGATAGAAGAACCGGAACCAGCCGCTAGCGGTCGATTGCGCCAGAAGATAAATCTCCAAAGCGGAATTTCTAAAGAGAACTCAAAGAAAATTACCAAGATGATAAAAGATCTTAAACTAAAAGTAAGCGCGCAGATAATGGATGAAAAAGTAAGAGTGCAGGGTGCTAAAAAGGATAATCTGCAAGATGTGATTAATGCGGTAAAGGAAGCTGACTTTGATTTTCCAACACAGTTTGTGAATTATCAGTAACTTTATTTCTCTATCCACACACATCACAGTTGCCGCAGGGAGGTTCGCCTGGAAAACCAAAGTAATCGGAAATGAATATTCTCCTGCAGGAGGCGGAGTTAAAGTAATTCACAACAGATAAAAGTTTTTTATTATCATTTAATAATTTCTCTTTTAATCTGTCGTCATCTTCAAGTTCTTCCGGGAGTTTCTCAATCAATTTAAGATCACCGTTTTCAATATTGCCTTCGGTTACACCATAACGATCAAGCATAGAAAGAACAGTTTCAACTCTAAAATCATTTTTATCTTTATAGCTTATCTGTTCTCTTATATAACTGATCCCCATTGAGGTTACCGAATCTAAATTTGTTTTAAGAATATTATAAACAGCGTAGTAATAATCGGTATCCGGATTTGCCCACTTAATAAATTCCATTTGTGTGTAAAGATCTTCCTGGTTATAAAGCAGCATACACAATGAATCTTTATCATCTCTGCCTGCTCTTCCAATTTCCTGGTAATACGATTCAATAGATGATGGGACTTCGGCATGAATTACAAATCGAATATCAGGTTTGTCTATTCCCATTCCAAATGCGTTGGTTGCAAGAATTAAATTCTGTTTGCCCGAAAGAAAATCTCTTTGGGTTCGCTTACGCTTCTGGGAATCGAGCTTTCCATGATATACTTCATGATCATAACCGTTATCTCCAAGAATCTGGGAATAATACTCTAATTTTTTAATAAGTGAAAAATAAATTATTCCATGTCCTTTGTATTCATCGAGTATTTTATAAATCTCCTTAAGTGTTTCTTTTTCATCGAATACATCGACCGCTTCCAATCTTAAGTTTGGTCTTTGAATTCCCTGATGAAAAAGTTTTATCTCATCTTTAGTTAACCCGAGTTTTGTAATAATATCGGTTTGAACATCTTTTGTTGCTGTTGCAGTCAGCGCTATCGTTAAAGGGTTTCCAAGGAGTTCTCTAAATTCGGCGATGCGTGAATAATCCGGCCTGAAATCATGGCCCCACTCTGAGATACAATGTGCTTCATCGACCGCGAGCAAAGATATGTTAGTTTCTTTTATTGACTCAACAAACTCATGTTTGCGGAATCTCTCAGGCGTTACATATAAAAGTTTGATCTTACCTTTAACAAAATTATCGAGCCGCTCTCTTCTTACCTTTGGATTTACAGTTGAGTTGATGAATTCAGCGGGAATATTTCTCTTTTTAAGTGTATCAACCTGATCCTGCATTAATGCTATGAGCGGACTGATTACAACTGTTCCCCCATCAATAATTAATGCAGGCACCTGGTAACAGATTGATTTTCCGCCGCCTGTTGGCATTATTACCAAACAATGACCATTCTCGCTAAGCAAACGATTAATTATTTCTTCCTGTTTGCCCTTGAGGGAAGAATAGTTAAAATATTCCTCTAAAACATCTTTTGGATCAGTCACAATTATAAGTTACCATTTAAAATGGTGCCGCACTCAGGAGTTTTGTGTGAATACTTTTAATTAAAGAATCTAGTTTTCTGCTAACATCCGTCCAATCAATACTGCTTAATAAGCTTTTTCTTGCATTATGATACGCTTCCATATTTTCAAACTCAGCAACAAATATTACCTCTTCAATATCACCAACTATTGTTTGCCAGGATGCAACTGGTGTATATCCATGTTCTTCCATCAGCGGTATAAGTTCGTTTGCATTAAAAGTATAGTATGATTGAAGTTTGCTCATTGAAACCTCCACCGTTGACATCCAGTAAACTTTCTCGCCAAGTTGCTGTGCCATTCCACTGCTTTGGCTAAGTAAAATCAGGATTGCAATAAATACGAAAAATAATTTTAGTACATTCATTTTATTAATCTCCTATAAGTTAAAGATTGAAATTCAATATAATCATCTCAAACATAAATTTTTATCTTCAAACACTCAATTTGTATAATGGGAATGGATTATAATCAAATTTCTTACAATTGTGTTATTAAAACGGAACAACGCAACATTTACTCCGTCTTAATTTAAGTTGATATTCGTTTGTAACAACGGATTGGTTATTTTAAAAGAGCAATTTCTGAACAACTTGGAAGGGCAGTAAAAATGTCTTATAGAGAGCAGAGAAAATATTTGGAGACTCTTAAAAAATACGAACGAAATTTTACACGGGAAGAATTAGAAGAATATAAAATGTTCATCAAACGGCAAAAGGATGACGAAGATTTTGATTCGGTTTCAATGAAGAGGTTAAAGGAGCTGCACGATAAATATTACCAGCCTGCTGATCTTTCGAAATATGATAATTTTTTCAAAAAACCGGATGAATCTGCTACTGATGACTAATTGCTGATTGATTTTATCGATGCAAATAACATTGCTAAAAATTTTTAATGTGAGTAAATTTGTTGTTCTATTTACAGATTGAGGAATAAATGAATTTGAAATTATTGAACCGCATTTTTGCAGCGGTGGTTTTTGTAATAGCTTTAATTATTTTTTGGAGCACAGTTCAACCAAGCGTTTCCTTTTGGGATTGCGGTGAGTTTACAGCCGCATCATTTTATCTTCAGGTTCCACACCCCCCGGGCGCGCCCTTTTTTCTTCTGCTAGGCAACTTTTTAGCAAAGCTTCCGATTGCTGAAAACTTTGGCTATAAGATGAATTTAATATCTGTTTTTTCCAGTGCTTTTGCTGTATTCTTCTTATACCTCATAGCTGTAAAGCTCATCAATAATTATAAAAAAAGGAAACCGGACTCACTTTCAGATGCATTGGGAACTTATATTGCAGCAGCAATAGGTGCGCTGGCATTAGCTTTCAGCGATACATTTTGGTTTAATGCAGTTGAAGCTGAAGTCTATGCTCTAAGTACATTATTAGTTGCGGCAATTGTATACCTTATTTTAAGATGGCATGAAAGGGCAGATGAAAAGGATAATGAAAAATACATCCTTATGATAGCTTACCTTGTAGGGCTTTCCACCGGCGTGCATTTAATGAGCGTATTAACAATTGTTCCGATAGCCATGGTTATCGCTTTTCGTAAATATGTTGTTGATGACGATGCGCTAAAAAATACAGGATATATATTTCTGGTTCATTCTGGAATTATTTTATTACTGGCTTTAATTTGGTGGGCTGGTGAAACTTCTCAAACACCACCAACGCAGGAAGCGTACAAAGAATTTGATTCCAAATTTAAATTGCTTGTGCTTGGTTTAAGTGCTATAATTATGGGCATATTCTGGAAGAAAATATTTAACAGGAATTCAATTTATATGCCTTTGTTAATAGGCGGTTTAGCTCTTTTTATAACTTATCCCGGTGTTGTAAAGTATTTAACGGCGTTTATGAACACTGTTGCCGGTGGTAGTTTAACCACAGAGCTTCTTTTCCTCGCGGTACTTTTCGGAGTTTTGGCTTATGGAATTTATTATGCGGTGAAAAATAACAAACCCACTCTTCACCTGGTTGTTTCATCACTGTTGTTTGTTATTATCGGGTTTACAACTTTCGCAATGGTTATCATAAGGGCGAATCAAGATCCGCCAATGAATGAAAATTCGCCAAAAACTTTTCCTGAACTCGAATCGTATCTTAACAGAGAACAATACGGCGACTTCCCTACTTTTAAAAGAAGATTCTCAACCGAGCCGCACCAAACAGGAGTTTACACAAATTATGTTAGCGATCTCGATTTCTTTTATCGCTATCAGATGAATCACATGATGACACGATACTGGCTGTGGAGTTTTGCCGGAAGAGAAGGATGGAGACAGGATGACGGCGCTAACATTGCCCCATTTAACGGTATTGGTAATGCTGTGGGTGTTTTGTTAGGTAAGATGCGCTTTGCCGGAGATATCAAATACTCTTTGTTCGGTATTCCCTTTTTAATTGGACTTCTTGGTATATACTTCCACTTTAAAAAAGATTGGAAGATGGCTTCGGTGTTTATGATAATGTTTATTCTCTTAGGTTATCTAACTGCCTTTTATCAAAATCAACAGCAACCGCAGCCGAGAGAGAGAGATTATTTTTATGTGGGTGCGTTCTTTGTTTATGCAATATGGATTGCAATAGGTGTGCGCGGACTGCTTGACCTGGTTCAATCAAAAGTTAAAAAAGCAACTACGCAAAAAGCTGCTTTGGCAGGTGTACTTGCACTAGCTATTATTTTTATTCCCGTTAGGATGGTACAGGCAAATTATTTTACTCACGATCGTTCAGACAATTGGGTGCCATGGGATTATTCTTATAACATTCTTCAAAGTTGCGCTACTAATGCTATTCTGTTTACCAACGGAGATAATGATACCTTCCCGCTTTGGTATTTACAGGATGTTGAAGGTGTTAGAAGAGATGTAAAGATTGTAAACCTTAGCTTACTTAATACAAGTTGGTATATCAACCAGCTAAAGAATAATGACCCATATAAAGTCGGAACTGTCCGGCTGCGGTTAAGCGATGCACAAATTGATCAGCTTAGACCTATACAGTGGAATCCAACAAATGTTTCCGTCCCAACACCAAAACCAGATAAGCAAAGCGTTTTCTCTGAGATAATTGACAGATATGATATTAAGGATACATCTACACTTTCTGCTGGAAATATTACCTGGATGATGTCCAACTCTCTTACCTTTGGTGATATTAAAGCAGTGCGTGTGCAAGATTTGATGGTTAAAGAAATTGTTGAGGCAAACAATTGGCAGAGACCGATATATTTTGCAGTTACCTGTTCCGATGACAGCAGAATTGGGCTGGGTGATTACCTGAAGATGGAAGGAATGGCATTCCGTCTTGTACCTGAAAAACGTAAACAGGGAATTGAATTTGTAAATGCAGAAGTTTTAAATAAACAATTAATAGAAAATCCCGGATACAGCAAAGATTACAAGCCGGGTTTCAAATTCAGAGGATTAAATCGTTCCGATATCTTCTTTGATAATAACCATAGAAGAATGGTACAGAATTACCGTAATGCGTTTATAAGGTTAACCATACATTACCTTAATCAAAATGAGAATGATAAAGCGATAGCTGTTCTTGATATAATGAATGAACAACTTCCTTATCAAAACCTGGGAATTGATAATGGATTGTTATATGAAATAGCAAATCTGTATTTACAGGCGAATGAAAAAGAAAAATATACTGCGTTAGCGCTTGATGTAGAAAAAAATGCTCTTGAATCACTTGAAAGAAATCCGGCAGATGTTGAATCATATTATAATCCGTATAGATTGCTTCTTGAAACGTATGAAAATCTTGAAGAGTATGATAAAGCAGTTGGTATCTGGGAAAAATTAAGAGAACTATTTCCCAACGATCCAACAATTGATGCAGGTATTCAAAAGTTTAAACTGTTAGCTGCTCAAAAGGATAGCTTGTTGAAACAGTAAAAAAGTCATCACTTTATTATTGAATTTATAAGCGGCATCATTGCCGCTTATTTTTTGTATTTTTTAAATATGAAGATTTTAATAATAGCTTTATCCGGAATCGGCGATGCTCTTATGTTTACTCCCGCCCTGAAATTATTGAGGACACAATTACCCAATGCACAAATTGATGTGCTTGTTATGTTTAAAGGTGCCCACGATATTTTTATAAGCAATCCAAACATTAATGATGTTTATCGTTTTGATTTCCTCCAGGAAGGGAACATTAAATCGCTGAATTATATTTTAAGTTTAAGAGGAAAGTACGATGCTTCAATTAATGTTTATCCCTCCAATCGAAAAGAATACAATATCATCAACTTTTTAATTGGCGCAAATAAGAGAACTGCAGTAAAATATTTAAGAAAAGATTTTGCTAATTTTGGATTTTTGAACAGGATCAGGATAACAGAAAATGATTCTGTGCACAATGTGCAAACAAACATTATGCTGGTTGAAAAACTGTTGAATAAAAAATTTGATCAGGGTCCTCCTCTTGAATTATTTATTAATGAAGAAGATGAGATCCGGGCACAAAAATTCTTTTCGGAAAACAATATTTTAAAAGATGATTTAGTAATAGGTTTTCATCCCGGTTGTGCAACATTAAAAAATCATATTAAGCGAAGATGGGAACTGGAGAAGTTTGCCGAACTTGGGAAAAAGTTAATTGATGATCACCATGCAAAAATATTAATATTTGGCGGACCAGATGAAGATGAATTAAAAAATTCAGTTGAAGTAAAAATCGATTCGCAAGATGCTTCTGTTGTTAATACAAGTGGGGTTTTGCAAAGTGCAGCTATTATGAAACGCTGCGGAGTTTTTATTACAAACGATTCAAGCCAGATGCATATTGCCGCTGCTCTGCAGTTAAAAGTAGTTACAATTATTGGTCCTACAAACCCCTATTACATTCATCCGTGGAAAACTGAGCATAAAATAGTTACACTAAATTTAAATTGCGCTCCGTGTTTTTTCTACTTACCCCAACCCCTTATCTGTAGCCGGGATGATGTGCAATTTAAATGCATCAAGGAACTTACTGTTGATATGGTCTATAATTCGGCAATTAGTTTTACAAAAATCATAAACTAGAACGGAGATGTTATGACAGCAAAAAAACTTGTTGAAGATTTTATTGCGCAGAAAACTATTGCAGTAGTTGGCGTTTCCCGTAAAAAATCAAAATTTGGCAATTACATTTACAAAGAATTGAAGAAAAAGGAATACAGGGTTTTTCCCATTAATCCAAAATTGGAATTTGCTGAAGGAGATAAATGCTACCCAGATATTTCCTCTGTCCCTGAAAAATTGGATGGAGTAATTATAAATGTTTCTCCGCCGGAAGCAGTGCATGTTATTAAAGATGCAATCGCAGCTGGCATCAAGAGGGTTTGGCTTCAGCAGGGTTCACAATCAGATGAAGCGGTTAAATTGTGCGAAGATAACAACATCGACTGTGTAAGTAATGAGTGCATTATTATGTTTACTCAGCCGTTAGGATTTATGCATCGTACACATAAATGGATTTGGAATGCGCTGGGTAAACTGCCGCAGTGAAATTTCCAGATAACTTAGTATTATATTTTATTCAAAAACAGGGAGGTGTTAATGAATAACGAAATACCTGCTGAAAATAAAATGGAAAAGCATTTAACTGTAGTAGCAGCATTGCAAGTGGGTTTTAGTTTGCTAGGGATTTTGGCTGCAATTATTGTTTATACAGTGCTGCATAGTGTTATGCATATTGCCGATGATCCGGAAGCTGTGCATGTATTACGTATTGTTGCCCGCTGGGTTTCACTTTTCCTCCTTCTTGTTTCTATCCCCGGATTGATTGGCGGCATAGGGCTTTTTATGAAAAAAAATTGGGCGAGAATACTGGTACTCATTATTTCTGTCCTTGATCTTTTAAACATCCCGCTTGGAACAATCATTGCCGTTTACTCCATCTGGGTTTTGGTGCAGGATGATACTGTTAAGCTGTTAGACTGATTTTGATTTGTAAAATTATTTGAATAATAAGTCTTTTGGAGATTTAATATAAAATAGCTGGACCGATAAGAATTGCCAGGTTAGTTTCATACTTATACAATCATGTATGCAAACCAATTTCTATATCTAATCCACAGCTAATAATATCGGTTATCAATACCCATCGCCTTCTAAAAACATATGTAACCAGAAATCATTTTATCCTCACTATTCCTTGAATAATTACTAATTTGAAAAATAGATTTAAGTTTATTTAACTCTTATAAAGGGAAAAGATGTTAAAAAATGGGAACAGCTTAGTCTTAGTTGCTTTATTTATAATTTTTACATCGAGTTATTTGTTTGCACAAGCCGGCATTAAAGGCGGGCTAAGCGTTTCTGCGTTACAATCTTCTAAAGAAGATTACAGACCCTTTTTAGGTTATGAAGTTGGTTGGGTTCAGCATGGAACAAGCAATCCGGTTTTTGGATTACAGTTAGGTATGTTTTACACTTTAAAACTTTCAGATAAGTTTAACTTTCAACCGGAATTTTACTATTCGCAAAGGGGCTATCAGTTCGATCAAACTCCTCTTTATAATACTAATTACAATTTGCACATAAATTATCTTGAGCTGCCGGTTCTTTTTGAATATAAGCTTCCTTTTGATTGGAGTTTTAAACCTGGAATTATAGCGGGACCATTTGCTGCACTACAAATCAGCAATGATAAACAAATTCAAATAGCAGATGAGGAAATAACCGGCACAGTATCAAGTGTAAACAGCATTGATTATGGCTTAGTGTTTGCCTTAGGTGCTGAGTTTAATGCATGGGATGGTCAAATCGTTCTGGATCTCAGAATCAATTGGGGATTCTCAAATGTGATGAGTCAACCGGATGAGTTTATAAGTTTATCCGACAACCCGGGAACCGTAAAAACAAGGGCGGTAATATTTATGACAGGATATCGCTTTAACTGGAATTGGTGAGTGACGTATGAATAAAATTATATTTATCATAACTGCATTACTCCTTTTTTTGATGATCAATACCTGCTCAGTAATCGATCCTGATGTGGAAAGCCTTTCAGATATTGATGCGGAAATAAAAAAAGAGATGAATGAACACCAGATACCGTTTCTTTCTGCCAGTGTGATTAAGAATGATCGAATTGTCTGGCAAAAGCACTATGGAAATTCTGCTGTTAGCAGCAGCACGCCGGATAGTGAGTCAATCTATCCAATCGCTTCTGTTTCAAAAACAATTATTGTAACCGCTGTAATGCAGCTTTACGAACAGGGATTAATATGTCTTGATGCTGATTTAAATGGCTATCTTCCTTTTTCATTAAGAAATCCGAATTATCCGGATCAGATAATAACTATTCGGCATTTATTAACTCATACATCCGGCTTAGCCTGGCCGGTTGACGACTACGAAGTACCCGGTTTTTATGATTATCATCCATATGATTCTGCTCCTCCATTAAATGAATGGATCCCGGATTATGTTCTTCCCAACGGTACACATTATGTGAATGCTGTGTGGAAAAATACAGTTCCTGGTGAGTGTGAGTTGTATTCTAACATCGGAACGGCAATACTCGGATATATCGTTGAAATAGTAAGCGGCACCGATTTTAATTCATATTGCAAGCAGAACATTTTTGAACCGCTTGAAATGCACAGTACGAGCTATGCGTACGCAGATTTAGATTTGGAGAAAGTTGTAAATATTTATTTGGGAAATTACGAACGAATTGAATATTACCGCCAGTTGCATTTTCCTGCCCAAAGCCTCAAAACTACAATTGAAGATTATTCTCACCTTCTTATTGCTTATATGAATGGAGGGATTTATGACGGTACAAGAATCCTGCAGGAAAGTTCCGTTCATCAGTTACTGCAAATAAATAATCCGGCAAGCGGTGTATGTCTGATATGGAATAAAAGTCTTGGCAATTGGTACGGACATGCCGGCGGAGAGCCGGGTGTTGGGACACAGGTTGAGTTTCGTCTTGAAAATAAAGTTGGTTTAATAATTTTTTCTAATAAAAGAAACAGTTCAATTTATCTTGGTAATAAAATACATGCTATGATTAGAAGAATAGCAAGTAACTACCGTTAGCTAACAAAGACCAGTAATTTATTTATGAAGCTAAAGAAGCGTAAAGTAATTGTTATTATCTTTTTCTTATCAGTCTTGCTTCTAACTGTAGTATTTTTTCTTAGTCCATATTCAACTGCTCTATTAAAATCCAAATCTCATTTTATAAACCATATTTCAAATGATAAAGTTTTATATGAACCTGGTGCTGAAAATTATGCTGATAGAGTTGCATCATACCTGCCAATTGCAATCAAAAGAGTTGAACAAGTACACGGATTACCTTTTAAAGAATCATTCAATATATATGTTTGCAATACTCAAAAAAGTTTAAATGAATTTATAGCGCATCCACCTGAAGTACCTATAAGAGGTACGGTTCTGTTTGGTAATGTTTTTATTGCACCAAGCGCATTCAATTGGAACGGTGAAGATACTCACAAGGGCAGTCTTGTGCATGAACTCTCTCATTTACATTTATCACAGCAATTAGGTTTTTGGAGTAATCGTGTTTCCCTTCCGGTTTGGTTCAAAGAGGGATTGGCAAACTTCGTTTGTGATTGCGCTGGTGAAGTTATAAGTGATGAAGAAGCTATTAGTTCAATAAAAAATGGTTATCATTTTATACCGGATAACAGCGGTAATATTTTCAAGGTTAAAAGAAGTCATGATTATGCTCTCAATCCTCCTATGCTCCATAAGCAAACTAAATTGTTTGTTACCTTTTTAAATGAATATGATGAAAAGGGGTTTAGCGATTTTTTGTTAGACGTTCAATCAGATAATTCATTTGCCGGGGCATTCGAGAATCGTATGGGTGCGAGTATAATTGAATTATGGGACACATTTATTCTACAAATTCAGAATTAAAAAGTTGCTTAGAATTCTTAAATTTATCCCGGTAAAATAAACCACACAATATTTAGAAGAATGACCGGCAATTACAGCAAATCGCTAGAATTAATATTACAATCTGGTTTTTCCTATATTCATACTTTTAAATAAAAACACCTAATGGTATACGCTAATATTCACTCATGAGTTTCTACAGAAATGGTGTTCTGCTACTTATAGTCTTTCCTTCTCCCATCTTATATTTGATGATTAATAAAAATATATTTCTGATATAATTTCCGACGAAATAGGTTAAAAGTGGCATAATTTTCAAGTTTACTTAAGATTAATGTTGAATTTTGATTGAATTTTATCATTTGTAAATATTTTTTTCGGCACATAAATTGAATTTAAACGCAATGGGTTGAAAAATCTTCCCGTAAGAGATCATTTCAAATAAACTGGATTATAAAAAGTGACCAAAGGATTTAATAAACTACAACTAAAATTAACAGTTGAGTTTGCTTTCTTTTTTATTGTCGTTTCCGGCTTTATTTATTTCTATTTTATTAACTCCTTTGAAAATGATGTGCTGGAAAAATTTCGTTATAAAGCAAAAATGATTTCGAACTACCTTGTACAAAATCCTCTGATACTTCAGGAACAAAAATTTCATGAAAGATCCCAACTAACAAAACTATTAGAGCTTAATGATGCAAAGTACATTCTGCTTGAGAATATAAATGGTAGAGTTTTAGACGCAATAAACTTAAATCAAGATAATAGTAAATACTATATAAACACAAGAACTGCTGGAGGAATATCAAGAGAGGACAATTTAGTCCGTATTCAAGTGCCCTTTATTGCACACAAGTTGGAAGTTGGAAAAGTATTTATTGGATTTAATGCTTCCGAAACAATAACGGATCTTCACAAAAGAAATCTTCTTACTGCAATATTCGGTCTTTCAATACTTCTTACGGGGATTATTTTAACCTTCTTTCTAAGTTCAATATCGTTCAAGCCGTTGAATAGAATTATTAAGGCTCTTGATAGCAGTATTGATGGAGAAAAGTATGAAAAAATTGATTATAAAAAAGACGATGAAATGGGGGTGCTCGCCGATAAAATAAATTCAGTTCTCGTAGAGCTTGATAAATCCTCCGGACGTGTTGAAGTTCTCAATGGCGAGTTAAAAGGAGTTATAAGGGAGAAAATCCGCGAAGTGGATCGTGAAATGGAGCTAAAAAGGCAAGCAGAAATTTCACTTCAAAAAAGTGAAAATCAATTTAGATTATTGTTTGAAAATGCACCGATTGGAATGGTTATAGTATCACTAAAGATGAAAATAGAAAAGGTTAATAAATCTTTCTGCGATACTCTGGGGTACAGGGAGGAAGATCTTATTGGGTTACGAATGGATCGATTGTTAGCAATAGATGAATCGAATGATATGTTTTGTATAAATCAGAACCAAAGTGAAAAGGCACCCAAAAATATAAACTCAAAGCATGTTATGATTCGGAGAGATAACACCAGAATTCAGGTGACTACAAAATCAGATACAATTTATGATGAAGAGAAAAATCCGAAACATTGCATAATTCAGGTTTTAGATATAACTGAGATTATAAGAGTACAACAGGAATTGGTAGTAGCACTGGAAAAAGCTAATGAATCTAATAGATTAAAGAGTGCTTTTCTTGCACAAATGTCACATGAAATCAGAACACCGCTTAATGTTATTTTACCCGCCATTCCAATTTTGATTGATGCAATCGGAGAAAAGGATAGCGATAATCTTATGATTCTTAAATCGGTTGGAAGTGCCGGTAAAAGACTTCAGCGAACAATTAATATGATTTTAGATATGTCTACAGTTCAGAGTGGAAGTTACCAGCTAGATTTTGAACAAATGGATCTTGCAAAGGATTTGCGCAGTATTAGGGATGAATTTAAATCAATAGCTGATGATAAAGGATTGAAACTTGAATTTAACAACCATTCCACTAACCCGGTTATAATAGTAGATAAGTACACCGTTGGGCAGATTTTTCAAAACCTTTTGGCTAATGCTATAAAATATACAAACAAAGGATTTGTGAGAATAGTGATTGAGGATTTATTGGACGGAAACCTGCAGGTGCTTGTTAAAGATTCGGGAATCGGGATGAACCAGGAATTTATGAAAAATATTTTTGTGCCATTCTCACAGGAAGATTTTGGACAAAAGAGAGAGTATGAAGGTATTGGACTTGGGTTGGCATTAGTTAAAAAATATTCTGAATTAAACAACGCCGCGCTTGAAGTTTATAGTAAAAAAGGTGTTGGATCTACTTTCTTAGTTACCTTCAACCGAGATGCCAATACTGTAACGATCAAGGATGAAACAGTAGAGCAGGCAGTTGATGGCTAGTGAAAATCGTTCAACTATTAAGCTCTCACTATGAGCAGTTCTACAAGCCTGTCTGCCGACAGGCAGGCTCACTGTATACTATGTAGAAGGCTGACAGAGAAACCTGATACAAAAGACTTCTACAACTTACCAACAACTAACTTCCCCTTGCTTCTCCTGCTGTAACATCTTATTTTTAGTCATAATTATTTATTAATACGTTTACGGGGAGTAATTGATAGTAAACGTTCATAACATATTTAGTAAAGAGGGCAACAAGGCCGCTGAGAAAGTTGCTGCGCTTGCGGTGAGAAACAATACTGTCTTAAAGCAGGTTTTAGAGGGAGTCGCATCCGAATACAAGCGTGTTAAAAATGCCTCCGCAAAATGC
>JBATTD010000478.1:0-2650 GCA_049670345.1 Ignavibacteriaceae bacterium | reverse complement strand
GGATAAAGATGCTGCCAAGTAAAGTATAGATGAAAAACTTTATCGCTGCATATTCACGTCTTGGTCCGCCCCAATCTCCTATTAGGAAATACATAGGAAGAAGCATCAGTTCCCAGAATATAAAGAAAAGGAAGAAGTCTAAAGAAACAAAAACTCCCATCATTCCAGTATCTAAAAGCAGAAACAGAGCAAAATAACCTTTAATTGATTTACTAATAGTCCATGAAGATATCGTTGCAATAAAAGTTACAATAGCAGTTAATAAAACTAATGGTGCACTAATGCCGTCGATACCCAAAAAGTAATCAACTTTAATTTTACCTAACCATGAAAAACCATCAATATCAATCCATCTCCATTTTTCCCGAAATTGAAACGTTGCTTCTTCAAAAATGCCTCCCAAAGCATAATTGTAATTTGTCATGATGAAGACAGCGAGAATAACCTGTATGCCGGTTATAAGCAAGGTTAAACTCTTAATTACTTTTGTCTGCTCTTTGGGTAAAGCAAGAATAATTATCATACCCAAAATGGGCAGAAATGTTATCAACGATAAAATAGGTAGTTGCATTTAATTACCTGGTTATTTCAAACTAAAATGATTTAAATAAAAACAATAATAATACAATAGATATCAGTACAAATATTAAATATGTTTGAACTTTTCCTGTTTGGAATCTTCTGAATATCAAGCCGATAAATCCGCTTAGATATGCCATAAAGTTTACCAAACCATCAACAACAACGTTATCAAATTTTCCTATAAAACTTGAAAATCCTCTTGTAATAGTTGCTGCTCCGTTTACGATTCCATCAATAACTTTAAGATCAAAAGAACCAAGCAGCCTGCTGAAACCAATAGTGCCGGATACAACGGTTGCATCATAAAACTCATCGAATTTCCATTTGTTTAAAGACCAACTATAAAGTGCCTTGAATCTTTCAGCGAGTTTATCTGCACTAAATTTTTTCCACTGGTAAAAAAGAAAAGCAATTAAAATTCCTAAACCAGCCATCAGTAAAGATAAAATCATTGCAGGATAATGAACTGCGTGTATTGCTTCTTCGTACTTTTCTGAATACATCATTTCTGATGAAGTACCAATTTGCGAAATGTATTCTTCATCGGGAATCATAAAATCGAATCTTGTACTTTCCGGAGTATAAAGTTCAGGTGCTTTTATCCATTCCGATAATACCCAGCCATCATTAGGATTTGTAGGATTTGGTGTGTACCAGAAAAATAATGAAAGTCCTGCAAGTAGAACCAACGGCATTACCATAACAAATTTTGATTCATGTGCGTGTTCATATTTTTCACGATTTTTAGGTTCGCCATGGAAAGTTAGAATTATTAGGCGGAACATATAAAACGCTGTTAACATCGCAACGAAAAATCCAACAATGGGGAAGAGCCAATGACCTGTTAGATTAGCAAATGCAAAAGTACCGGCAAGAATTCCATCCTTACTTAAAAATCCGGATGTAAGCGGAATACCTGAAATTGCCAGCGAAGCGATTAAAAATGTGTAATAAGTAAGCGGCATTTTCTTACGCAGCCCGCCCATTTTTTGGATATCCTGCTCGTGGTGCATTCCATGAATGACTGATCCTGAACCTAAAAACAAGCAAGCTTTAAAAAATGCATGCGTAATCAGGTGGAAGAAGGCAAAGGTATATGCACCAACTCCTAAAGCCATTATCATATAACCGAGCTGAGATACAGTTGAATATGCAAGTACTTTCTTTATATCATTTTGAGTTAACGCAATGGTTGCAGGTATGAAAGCCGATAATGCACCAATGACTGCTATTATTAACATTGCATCAGCGGTAAATATTCCAAAAATTCTTACAGTAAGATAAACTCCAGCCGCAACCATAGTAGCTGCATGTATTAAAGCACTAACAGGTGTTGGACCTTCCATCGCATCGGGAAGCCAAACGTGCAGAGGAACTTGCGCAGATTTTCCTATTGCTCCGGCAAAAACAAGTAACCCTGTAACCGTTAACCAAAACTCACTGTTAAATGGCAGATTGCCGAGTGAAATCTGGTAAAAAATTTCATCGAATGTAAAAGTATGATAGGCATTATAAAGCATCATAATTCCGATGAACATTCCGATATCGCCGATACGGTTAACAATAAATGCTTTCTTTGCTGCATCGGAAGCAGATTTCTTCTCAAACCAAAAACCAATTAGCAAGTAGGATGATAATCCAACCAACTCCCAGAAGATGTACATCATCAAAATGTTATGCGTGAAAACGATGCCTGACATTGAGAAAGTAAACAGTCCGAGGTAAGCAAAGTAACGGTTGTATCTCGGATCTCCACGCATATATTCTACTGAGAAAATGTGAACCAGGAAGCTGATAAGCATTACAACAACTATCATTAAAACTGCAATGTTATCAAGCATAATTCCGAGGGTTATCTTTATATCACCCATTAAAGGAGTATTGCCGAGATCAATCCAAACAAATTCAGATGATATTGTAGTATCTCCAAAGCTCGAAAGTTTGAAGAATGCAAGTATAATTGCTCCGACAAGACTGAAGAACATTATTATATTTTCAAAGAAATATATCTGCTTAATCTTGCTGCCTAGAAAAACTGTAACTACAAAACCAAGTAATGGTAAGAATA
>JBATTD010000477.1:0-2779 GCA_049670345.1 Ignavibacteriaceae bacterium | reverse complement strand
ATTGTAACTCGTCCTAAATGCTTGAAAAGTTTCACAACCTATAAAAAGCAGCCTGGCTTCTAATTTTCCTGAATCCAACTGTGTAAAATCAATATCCCATTGCTTACCTATTTCAGCATACTGGTCTACATCATTGAATATCGTATCAGTGAAATTTATACTTGTATTTTTTATATCAGCCATATAGAAGTTTGCGAATTTTTGATATAGAGTTTACAATAGTTTTTTTATCTTTGCTTGTCAATATTTGCTATGTTCCTCAATTGAATCTTTGCAGTCATCTATTATCAAATTGTTTAATAATACTTAGTAAAATCTGTTGATACAATTTAAGTAATAACAAATTAAGGAAAAAAATGTTTAAAAAAGTTGTACTCGTCTTATCAATTACATTTTTAATTTCTTGTTTATCATATTCTCAGGAACTGGAAGATATAGTTGCTGAGCTTCAGGAAGAACTGCAATTAAACGACGACCAGGCAGAGCAGTTGAGCTTAGCCCTGGTTAAATATTCGCAGGAGATGAATACAGAACTTGCTAAACATGAAGATGCAGAGGAGCCCGATAAACAAGCAATGATTGGCGATATAAAAAAGGCGCAAGAAAATTATCGTAATGAATTATCAAACATTCTTACCGATGAACAATATGATGCTTACCTCAATTATGTTGACAAAGTTATGACAGAGATGTTTGGCGATATCGCGGAAATAAAATTAATGGATCTTCAGCCCATTCTTGATTTATCGGATGAGCAGATATCTCAGCTAAATCCTGTACTGGGAGAAGGAATGTTAGGTTTGGTAAAAACTGTTTTCGAGTATGGCGATAAAAAGATGAATAAAAGAACGCAAATAAAAATGGGTAAAAAACTAAAAAAAGTTCAGAGCACAACAGATTCTGGCGTTAAGGAAATACTAACTCCAGAACAATATGAAAAATACCAGGAGTATAAAGAAGCAAAGAAAAATCAAAAATAAATTAAATTATTCTATTCATTTAAGGAGGCATCTATGATTAAATCAATCATATTTCTTTTTTCTATCGTTCTCATTTTGCCAATTACTTCTTTCTCTCAAATTGTGCATGATGCGGAGTACTACATTTTAGAAAGTCAAAATGGTGACCAGTGGTCTGCTGAAGATTCTGACATAAACAAAAAGTTAGCAGAACTAAAAAAGAAGCATGGTACACCGCCAAATATTGTTTATATTTTGTTTGATGATCAACCCTATGGCTCAATAGGTTTTCCTGAACTTCAAAAGAACATGGGTTATGAAACACCTAACATTAACAAGCTTGCAGACGATGGTATCAACTTTACGCGTATGTATTCCGAGCCTGCTTGTACACCGACCCGTGTAGCATTTTTAACCGGACGCCACCCAGTTCGAAATGGAATGGGACTTGTAGGAATGCCTCATGAATTTTCCGGATTAGCTGGAGAAGAAGTAACCATAGCAGAGGTTTTATCGGAAGCCGGGTATGTAACTGCTCACTATGGTAAGGGGCACTTAGGTGATATTGAAGAGAGCTATCTTCACAACCAGGGCTTTGATGAAACACTATTCACTCCAATGAACCAAATTACTTCACTTTATAATCCGATGGGATCAGCAGCTGGTGCAGTTTTGGGATTTAGTCCTGAAATATCGCCTGAAGATCCTTATAAACTTGATGATCCAGGATTGTTGCCAATCGGTTGGGTAATGGCTATAGACGGCAAAAAGGGTGAACAAGGAAAAGAATGGTGTGGTACAAGCAATGAATGTTATGCAAAAATGGATATAGAATCTAAAAAAAGAACCATAGAGTTCATTAAAACAAATGCACAGGCAAAGAAACCATTTTTTGTTGAATATTGGCCGAACGGGTTAAATTTTTTGTTACCTGACATGAGAAAAACCACTCAAAATGGAGGTAAAATAGCAGAGTTTTTACTACGACTTGATGCCTTTGTAGCTGAATTAAAAAAGACGCTCGAAGAAGAAGGTATTGCTGAGAATACCTTATTAATTGTTATGGCCGATAATGGACCAATGGTTCATGACCCTCCTCCAGGATGGGGAATGACTGAGACGTTTTACCGTGGTGGAAAAGGAGATTTTACCGAAGGTGGAATTCGTGTTCCCGCAATAGCCTATTGGCCAGGTATGATTCAGCCAGGTCAATTGGTAGGCGATATTATTCATATAACTGACCTATTTACTACTTTTGCGAAAATTGCTGATGCTGATAAATACATACCAGGTGACAGAATAATTGATGGCATTGACCAAACTTCTTTGCTACTAAATGGCGACACATATGGACGGCGCGATTATGTTTTTGTATATCAGGGCCACACATTGGCCGCCGTTGTTAAAGGCAGATATAAAAGACACCTAATTGGAGGTGACGCTAGTGGAGGAGCAACAGGGATTGGCGCTGACTTTTATGATTTATTCCAGGATCCACGTGAAGAAAATCCGCATCTTGTGCCGCTTATTCACACGCAAGGTCAATTTAACCGGATGATTTTTCGTCATGAATTAATGAAAAAGAAATACCCTGATCATGAAAGCGCAAAGGCAATTCCTTTGACTGGCCTGTCAAATGCACGACCGGAGACGTTGGGCATCAAGGATATGATAGAAAAATACATGAAACTCTTGCCGATTGATATAAACGAGTATATCAATTATGACGACCCGTCATTGAAAAATAGTGGTGATTGGGGGCATTAAATACTAAAATTGAAAGTCCTCAGCAATTTCTAAATTTGAAATTACCGAACAGG
>JBATTD010000476.1:0-1717 GCA_049670345.1 Ignavibacteriaceae bacterium | reverse complement strand
AAAAGTATAAAGATTTTGTTCAAAGGCTTGATGAACGATATATTTTCGGTTCATATTTCTCTTCCGATCTGAATGTTTTTGGCAGCACAGAACCGGGTGATGTTGATACAAAAGGCTGGCAAGTTGGTATAGGTCAAAACATCGGGTACGGGTATGAAATTGGCCCCTTCTCATTGATACCTTATAATAAAAATCAATTTACTCTTACAAATTTAGAATTCACCGGCCGAGACTCGTTAAGTCAGAATGATATTGACATTTTAACAAGGTTAGAAGGAGATGCAAGATTTGGAATTTCAACTGAAGGCGGACTGAAACTCTACGTTGCAAAATCGGTCTCAATTACAACTTCAATTGAAGGAGCAGTAGTATTTCCACGATTCGTACTTATACACTGGGTTGGGAGTTTTGCACTGCAAGCTATTAGTGTTAATATTGTATCGTTGTTTTCTGAAAGTATAATTAAGTCCTCTCCGGTCTTTGGACCGATTATGTATATGATTCTAAAAAACGCTGTAACATTTGCCTGGTATTATGCGCTAAAGAGCGAGCAGTACTCGCCTTTTTCTTCAGAGACACCATTTACAATGGAAACTTTTAAACTCGGTGCTTCTATTACTTTTTAATTTTATTTAGTAAGGAAACTGTTTAATTTTTAAATTCCTGCTTTAGTGGGGATAAATTCAATCACTTATTTATCACTGTGTCTATTGCGTAAAACACATTACAAAAAAAATATATCTAAAAAAACAGAGTATCACTACTTTTTTAATCAATTCATTATACGATTAATTTTTAGTTTATTAATATTCACCTCTATTCAATCAAGCTGCCTCGCCCAATCTCCCTACAAACTTGATGGGAAAAGGGAAAGTATTATTTTTGTGAGCGCCATTGGATTAGGAATTATTGGTCTAACCGTAAATGATGATATTGTGCCTTTCACCCTTGATGAAATCAATGCGCTTAACAGGGATGACGTAAACAATTTTGATAGAGGTGCTACTTATAATTGGTCACCGGCAGCAGCAAATGCCAGTGATATATTAGCAGCAGTAACAATTCTGTCACCCGCTCTTCTTGCTTTTTCGGAGGAAGTAAGAAATGATTTCACCCCGGTATTAACCATGTACTTTCAAACGCTTATACTTGCAGAAGCTTTACCCTTAACAATAAAAGGAATTACACAGCGTACGCGGCCATTTGTTTATAATGAAGATGCTCCGCTAGAAGAGAAACAGACACAAAACGCTAAAAGATCATTTTTCAGCGGACACACCTCAGTAGCTTTTGCAATGGCTGTTTTCCTCTCAACAGTTTACAGCGATTATCATCCAAATTCTCATTGGAAACCTTTTGTTTGGAGTGTAAGTTTATTAGCTGCAACAACAGTTGGATATTTGCGTTATGCGGCAGGTAAACATTTTTCGACAGATATTATAACAGGTGCTGTTGTTGGTAGTGCTCTAGGTTATTTTATTCCCTTTATACATAGAACTAACGATAGCGATCTTGATGTTTCTTTTGGAATTAATGGTAATGGCAGCACACTCAATTTTCTTTATAAATTTTAATTGTATCCCTTTCTCGGAAAAACGATGCCTCTCCCCCACTCACTTTTTTAATAATGAAATCAAACCCGCATAGAATGATGCTCGCGATCAATCTAATGGATAATTGATAATACTTCTCAGTAGCAAATCCTTTTGCTATATAC
>JBATTD010000475.1:0-3741 GCA_049670345.1 Ignavibacteriaceae bacterium | reverse complement strand
ATTTGGTGTTGATCGTTTCCAAAGAAGACGGCTGCTTGCTAAAACCAGGGACCGAGCTCGAATAAAAGAATCTGAGATGCGTGCACAAATTGCCGAAGCAGAAAACGAAAGAAAAACAAAGGAACTTGAAGAAGCCCGTGATCTTCAGCTTTCAATGCTTCCTAAAGACTTGCCAAACCTTCCCAATCTTGATATTGCAGTTTATATGCAGACAGCAACTGAAGTAGGCGGGGATTATTACGATTTCCACGTTGGAATGGATGGAACTCTAACTGTTGTTTTAGGAGATGCAACAGGACATGGAATGAAAGCAGGAACAATGGTTACAACAACAAAAAGTTTATTTAACATACTTGCATCGAATCCTGATATATTAACCACATTTTCAGAAATATCACGCGTAATTAAGGGAATGAAATTTCATCAGCTTTCCATGTGTTTAATGCTTTTGAAGATAAAAGGAGATCAGTTGTTTGTATCGTCAGCTGCAATGCCGCCCGCACTTATTTATAGGAAAAAGAATCGAGCAATAGAAGAGATATTTATGAAAGGTATGCCGTTAGGTGCAATGGATAATTTTCCTTACTCACTTAAAGAAAGTCATTTAGAAACCGGTGATACAATTCTGTTATTAAGCGATGGTTTACCTGAATTGGCGAACGATAAAAATGAAATGTACGGCTACGACAGAACAAAAACAGAATTTCATTCAGTCGGAGAAAAAGAGCCGGAAGAAATAGTTGATCATCTCAAGAATTCGGCATCACAATGGTTAAACGGCAATGAACCTGATGACGATGTAACTTTTGTGGTGATGAAAATAAAATAATAAAATACAATATGGATAAATCTTAACATGGAAAAAGAATTAATTATTAAACATATTAATAGAATACTGCTCCTTAAATTATTTTTGTTCTCGTTCTTTTTTACGCAACCCACATTTATTTTTGCGCAAGAAAACTTTGTGTTTGAAAATTTCTCAATTCCACAAGGCCTTTCTAACCCGACAATAAATACTATTATTGAAGATAAGTACGGTTTCCTTTGGCTTGGTACTAGCGATGGTTTGAGCAGATACGATGGATACGAGTTTAAAGTTTACAAAAATAACCCTTCTGATAGTACAAGTTTACCTGGTAATTCAATTAGAACGATTAGTGAAGACAATAATGGTGACCTATGGATTGGCGGCAGCAATATACTGGCAAAATATGATAGAAAAAACGAAATATTTATCCGTGTAAACTTCGATAGAGAACAAAATTTAAATCAGCCAATCATTAATAAAATCTTTATTGATAAAAAAGATAAAATCTGGATAGGGACCGATGCATTTGGTTTGCATTTACTTAATCCGGAGAAAATGACTACAAAAAGAATAAAGTTCATTTTGAATAATGAAGAAATATTTAATGGGGATATATTTTCAATTATTGAAACTTCAAACCAGGAAATATTAGCGCTTGATTATGGGTCAGGAATATTTTACTTCAACGAAGTTGCTGATGAATTCCACTTATATAATAATTTAGGAAAGAAAGAAGCAGGCGTTTCCTTATTAGTTATTCATGAAGACGAATTTAATAGAATATGGATTGGAGGAGAAGAATCATTACAGATTTATAACAGAGATACTAATAAGTTGGATAAAGTTGAACTATTTTCAAGGCCGAGAACTCCATACCTTTCCACAGGGATAGTTAATATTTTAAAGGATAAAGCAGGTTTCCTTTGGCTGGCCACATTAGATGACGGATTATACAGATATAATCCCGTTGATAATCAATTTTTTCATTTTACCGGAAACAGTAATAATAAGAACAGTATCAAATCTGCAAGCATTCTTTCATTGTTTCAAGATAGTTTCGGAAACATTTGGATCGGAACAAGATTGGACGGATTATACAAAGTTGATCCAAACAAACAGCCTATGAATATTCTTAAGATACCCGAAAACTTAAAAACAAATACTCCATTTGACAGAATAACAGCAGTAGTTAAAAGCGAAAAAAATAATTACGTAGCAATAGGAACAGCCGGGTTAGGTGTATTCTGGCAGAATATTCAAAACGGTGATTATAAAAATTATAGATTTAACCAAAATGCAAATAGTATTTCAAGCGATAATATTTTCGCTTTAACAATTGACGCTGAGAATAATCTTTGGATTGGAAGTGATGCCGGATTAGATAAGGTTAATCAAATAAGCGGAAAGATTAATAATTATTTTGCCGATCAAATCCCGCTTTACACTGCTTTTTATATTAATGATTTAAAATTTGATAAAGCCGGAAGATTATTTGTTGCACACAGAGGCGGAGTGGATATCTTATATCCAAATCAAAATATTATTAAGAAAATACATTCTGTTACTAATCGGGAATTAACACATGAACTGCAAACAGATATAATAAATCTTATAAAATCATCGCAGCCAATTGCTTCAATACTTAAAGTAGGCGAACAAAAATTATTGGAAAATGAATTTGAAGTTTCTGACAGTACTAAAATCATAATTATTGGTGTTGGTGAAGGACAATCAAACCTAGAAATAATGTTTGATTACGGATGGCTTGAAGATGCTGATAAAAATGTAATCTGGGGTATGCACAAATTTGGGAATTCATTTCATTTCCAGGGCGGGATGAAGAATAGGATAATGACTCAGACATTACAATTAAAAAAAGGCAAGTATAAACTTAAATTCCAATCTGATGTCGGACATTCTTATGCGAATTTTAATGTAACAGCCCCAAAAGATTCTACAATGTGGGGAATTCAAATCATCCGAATTAGTGATAAGCAGTTTAGTGATTTTTCGAAAAGAATTGATGAAGTAAGAAAAGGTAGCAATAATATGTTATCGGAGATCGCTAACTCAATATTTATAAGCAAGTCTTATGAAAATATTTTATGGATTGGAACAACAAGTCAAGGTCTATTTAAATATAATTTAAACAACGGCCAATTTATTCAGTATAATAAAAACACAGAAGCAGTTTCTGATTTTTTGACTAATAACGATGTGTATTATGTATTGGAGGACAGTAAGGGTATTGTTTGGTTTTCTTCACCAAACGGATTAGGGAAACTAAATCCTAAAACAGAGGAGATCAAATTTTTCACCGAAAAGGATGGTCTCCCTACAAATTTAGTTGGAGCTATTCAAGAAGATAACTTCGGTAATTTATGGATCAGCAGTGCTGCGGGTTTAACAACACTTGTCAGAAGTTCCGAAGGCGATAAGGAGACCTTTATAAATATTGATATTAAAGACGGGTTACAAGGTTATTCATTTTCTCAGGCAACGTGGAAAGCAAATAATGGCGAATTGTTTTTCGGTGGAGATAATGGAGTAAATTATTTTATTCCGGGAAGAACAAATCAAACAAAACCTAAAATTGTTATTACAGATTTTAAAATATCTGATGTATCAGTGTTTGATGATATTACAACCTCTCCATTAAAAAAAGATTTAAATGATACGGAAGAATTAACTTTAGAATATTCTCAAAACGATATTGCTTTTCAATTTTCCCCCATTCACTACTCCCGACCAGAAAGAAATTTAATTGCATACAAACTGGAAGGTTTTAATAAAGACTGGGTGTATAGCAAACTTCATTTTGCTTCATTTACAAATCTTGATCCCGGTGATTATACATTCAGATTAAAAGCAGCCAACGGTGACGGTATCTGGAGCGATGAAGAAAAAACCATTCATATAGAGGTACTCCC
>JBATTD010000474.1:0-1972 GCA_049670345.1 Ignavibacteriaceae bacterium | reverse complement strand
GCTTGGAGTTCTTATCTGGGCGCTTCTCTTCGGATTTGTTTATTTTATTATAAAAAAAGATTTAAAATCCTCTATTATACTTGGAACTCTTGTACTAAGCCATTGGATATTAGATTTCATAACCCACCGCCCCGATCTGCCGCTTTTATTAGGAAGTGATTCACTACTTGTAGGATTAGGTTTGTGGAATTCGATTATTGCTACGGTTATAATTGAGAGTATGATATTTATTGCAGGTGTGTATTTATACATTGCCGCAACAAAAGCTAAAAATAAGGTTGGAGCTTATTCACTTTGGTCTCTTCTAATATTCTTTGCTGTAATTTATCTCTCTAATCTTTTTGGTCCGCCGCCCGAATCAGCTGAAGCAGTTGGATATGTTAGCCTTGCCCAATGGTTGTTAATTGCCTGGGCATATTGGATTGATAGAAATAGAAGTATTACCGGTACTGGATGATCAAATTAAAATTGGGAGTGACATGAATTTCTTTTCTCATCTTGAATGCGGCTATTGCTCAAAAACTTACGAAGCCGACAAACTTTGGAACCTTTGTCCCGAATGCAACAAACCTCTTCTCGCCAGATATGATCTGACTTCAGCAAAAAAAAAGATAACCAGAGAAGATTTAAAAAATAGAAAACCTAATCTGTGGCGATATCACGAAGTTCTCCCTGTAAAAGGTGAGAAGTTTAGACTTTCTTTGGGTGAAGGATTTTCCCCTCTCTTTAAAGCGAAATCACTTGGTAAAGAATTAGATTTATCAAATCTTTATATAAAAGATGAAGGACTAAATCCTACCACTTCGTTTAAAGCACGCGGTTTATCTGTAGCAGTTTCCCGTGCATATGAGCTTGGAGTGAAAGAAGTATCTATTCCATCTGCAGGAAATGCAGCCGGAGCGATGAGTGCATATGCCGCGTTAGCTGGAATGAAATCCTATGTGTTTATGCCGAAGGATGTTCCACGTCCCTTCATCTCCGAATGTAAAGCGCTTGGTGCCGAAGTTACTTTAATTGATGGGTTGATTACGGATTGTGGAAAAGCAGCCGCGGAAGGTGTTAAGAAATACGGAAGATTTGATATCTCAACATTAAAGGAGCCATATAGAATTGAAGGTAAAAAAACAATGGGATATGAACTTGCTGAACAATTTAACTGGGATTTACCGGATGTTATAATTTATCCAACCGGGGGTGGAACAGGATTGATTGGAATGTGGAAAGCATTTGATGAAATGGAACAGCTTGGCTGGATCAATTCAAAAAGACCGAGGATGGTAACTGTTCAGTCTTCCGGCTGTGCACCGATCATAAAAGCCTTTGAAGAAGATACCGAATTTGCTGAAATGTGGCAGAACGCTTCTACAATTGCTGATGGATTAAGAGTTCCTGCTGCTGTAGGAGATTTTTTAATATTACGAGCACTTCGTGAAAGCAACGGGACAGCTATTGCCGTAACTGATAAAGAAATGATGGATTCAGCAAACTTAATTGGAAGAACACAAGGTATCTTCGCTTCACCTGAGGGTGGTGCAACCCTGGCTGCATTCCAACAACTGAGGGAAAAGGATTGGATTGGTGAGAATGAGCAAGTAGTACTGTTTAACACCGGCAGCGGACATAAATATGAGCATCTTTGGGCGTAGATTCTATATACATTTAATTAATAATCAATCTCGAGCAAAACTATAAATTATCAAATTTAGTCTGTCTGAAGCAGACAAATTCAGATAGATTTTTTTATAATTTAAGTTAATAACTTATGTTAAACTACACTGGAAATTTACAACTATAAAAGTTTCAATAATCATTAATATTTTGGTGTATATATGATTTTAGATATATTTTTATCATAAATGTGATCAAATTCATTGTCTTTAACGTTCGCTCATCACTCTTTTCAACAAGTAAGTATAATTCAATTTTTTTATAGATTTATATCGATATTTTCTAAATTATAAAGCAACTAACG
>JBATTD010000473.1:0-6289 GCA_049670345.1 Ignavibacteriaceae bacterium | reverse complement strand
TTTGTATCCATGTAAATTATTTTTTCTTCCGACAAATAACTGGGGACCTGGTAAATAGGAGAAGTTGAAATATAAAATCCCCCGAATCCAGCTGCAACATAAGAAGAGCCGCCGCCGTAAACTGTTTCCTTTGTACTACTACCTGTTTCAAGGGCAACTAATACTGCATCAATATTTTGATCATTAAAATACTTTTCAAATGTTTCAATTGTAAGTTGTTTTCCTTTTGGCAAAACCTGCCAGGCAATTACTGTTTCAACATTGTATTTTTTAAGAACTGTCCCAAATTCATTTTCATATACTTTTTTCTTCCACTCTTTGCCAGCCATTCCAAACACTAAAATCTTTTTAAATCCCTCTTTTTTATATGATTCATTCTTCCACATATTTTGCAGTTGAGTTGAAGAGCTGCAGGAAGATATGATAGCGATGGTGAAAAATAGAGGAACAAACAAAAGGTTTTTTATTTTACGCATATAAGATTACCCGCTTAGTAATTATGATTATTAAAATGAAGACACATTTAGAGAAGTATGAACAAAAAATTCTTAAACCGATTGTGGAATATAATTGTTTTTACACTTAATATTTTAACCAATATTAAAAATAAGTTAAAGGAGTAAAAGCAAAACCAATATTGAATGTTAGGTAAGATTGAGAAGTAGAAACTTTTGTAAATTCATTTTCAGCACTGAATGCATAATTGTACCGTACATTTGCAAAGGAGTAAATGGATTCCAATAAATAAACAAAACCTGCTTCCGGTGCTGCACCAAAATGCCATTTATTTGATTCGAGATTATCATCCGCTAATTCCAATTGATGATAAAAATAATACATCCCAACTCCAATGCCTATAAACGGTCTAAACTCTCTACCCTCGCCTATATAATAATGAGTTGTAATCATGACCGGGAATGCATTTATCAACCTGCTCTGCTCTGCTGAAACATCTCTGCGAATCGTCGAAATAGTTTTATTAGTTTCTTCTTCAAATGCGCTCCAACCTACAAGAAAACCAATTGATGCATTATAAGAAAAAAATTTACGTAGGTCTATACTAAGACCTTTAAAGCTTGTTTTACTTATATACTCACTTGTATTACCCGTAGGAACAGAGATTGAATAAGTTAGACCTGTTAAAAGATCCTGAGCAAACAAGTTTACACTTAATAATAAGGAAATAATTATTATCGATTTTAATTTTACAGCCTTCATTGTTTTCAACTTAAAAAGAATTTTAAAATAATTATTATATAAGCAATATAAATATTTAATATAAAATCTCCTTTTTTAATTATTAAATCAACACCATACTTTATTCCCGCATACGTAACGGTAGGCAAAACTCCGTTTGATTCCTATAATTCATTTCGAACTTAGTTGAGACATCCTGCATCTCAATTTTTCAGGTTCACATAGTCCCATCGCTTCACACTCCCCTCACCCCACATAAGCAGTTCTCAACTTTTCCTTATTCAAAGCTTTTGCAAGTTCAAAATCCTCTTCAGTTACTTTTTCTTCATCCCCGTAATAATTATGCTCAACGCTGTCTTTCTCCAAACTTGCAAGCACTGTTTGTGATGAAAGCACTTTCAAATCTTCTGTAACAATGTTGGTGGAATCGTTTTCATCTATTCTTCCCGTAACAAGGTAAGGTCCCATCGAAAGAGTAAGCTCAGCCACACGGTAATAAACATTTGGGAAGATAACTGCTTCAAAGGTTCCGGTCAGGTCTTCAAGCGAAAGGAATTTCATTATATCACCCTTTTTGGTTTTTATTCTTTTCGATGTCATATACCACCCAATCATCTTAACTCTTCTGCCGCGGTTACGATACATATCCTTTGCGAGCACAATTCCGCGTCTTTCAATCCATTCCTTAAAAAAGTAAAGCGGATGGCGCGTAACCATATAACCGAATGATTCATATTCTTCTTTACATATTCCTGCGAGTGAATAGTTCTCATCAGTTTTTACTTCATTCTCAAGTTTAAAAGTTTCATTCATAAAAAGATCGTTGTAGCTTTCATCAATAATTTTTCTTCGGTGAAGATAAACATCCAAAAGCCGCATAAGAGTCGGTCGTGTTTGCCGGAAACACCCCATTGCACCGCACTTTATAAGCATTGCTGTTTCTTCGTAAGCAAGTTTTGTGCGCACAAGAAAATCCGCAAGCGAGATGTATTTACCGTTGTGTTTTCTTTCTTCAACAATTTTATCAATCGCATTATAAGAAAGATTTTTTATTGCTTTTAAACCAATACGAATGCTTTTTCCCTTCCCCCTATATTCTTTTTCACTTTCGTTAACGGAGGGAAGTTCAATCTTTAAGCCAAACCGTTTTGATTCCTGCACATAAACCGCAGCAGAATAAAATCCACCGCCGTTATTTAGCACACTTGCCATAAACTCAGCAGGATAATGGACTTTAAGAAACGCAACCTGGTAAGAAAGCAAAGCAAACGATGCACTGTGCGCTTTGCAGAATGAGTATCCCGCAAACGATTCAATCTGCCGCCACAGTTCCTTTGCCTGGTAATCGGTTAAACCTTTTTCTTTTGCGGAAGAAAAAAAATTATCAACTATCCTTTGCATTGCATGGTGCGAGCGCATTTTTCCACTCATTGCTCTTCGCAGAAGATCGGCCTCCTCCAGACTTAAACCTGCAATGTGATGAGCAACTTTAATTACATCTTCCTGGTAGATCATCACACCGTAAGTTTCACCAAGGTAGGTTTTCATTTCAGGCACAAGATATTTTCTTCGTGAAGGATCTTTGTGGCGTGCGATGAACTCCTGCATCATTCCGCTCTCTGCAACGCCCGGGCGGATTACCGAACTCGCCGCAGTAAGCATCTCAAATGTTTCAACATCAAGCCGGCGCAGCAGTGAACGCATTCCCGGAGACTCAATATAAAAGCACCCGATGGTCTTTCCTGTTCGTATCAATTCCTTTGTGGCTGTATCGTTAAAGAGCATATCAAAATTGTAAATATCAAAGTTGATATTACCCGTGTTTTTGGGAATCGGTGGATAGAGCGTACGAATCTTCACCCCGCCCCGCCATTCCGGGGGCGCCTGGTATTCTAATAAATACTTTGTTTTTTCGCTTTTTTCAAACATATTATAGTGTACATTTGTACACTATAATATAAATCTTTTTTATTTAAATGCAAGGGGCTGAAAAGTAAACGAGAAGGTGCTATTAACACCTAACCTTTGTTAGGCGCCTATGAAGTTTACTTAACCGCAGAGTCCGCAAAGAAGACGCAAAGTCCGCTGAGAATAAAACATTCTGAATTCTTATTTACCCTATTGCCTTTAACCATAATTATGTTTTATTAATAAGTGAAATAAATAAATTTAGGAGGAAGGGGAAATGACTACTGATGATATACTAACTTGGATTTGCCAGTATTGCGGTGAGGAAAATGAGTTGTGGGTCGATCTTACAATAGAGGATAAGCAGGACTTTATAGAAGATTGCGAAACATGCTGCAGACCAAATAGATTAATAATCTCACAACAAAAAGAGGAGGGCATTCCTTTTGTTGAATCACGGCTTACAGATGAATGACCTTCAAACCGAACTTCCCGCTTATCCTAAATTAATATTACGAGGATTCCAATTTTAAAAGAACAATTGTATTTGCTTTACAATGTCATTCTGAATGTAACGAAGAATCCCCCACTTATTACAAAGAGATCCTTCAGTCGTACTTCAATAACTAAGTACTGCTTGCAGAATGACAAAATAAGCATATTCCTAATCCATTATCATTCTCAGGAATGATGAACTTTCATCGTCATCATCATCTTTAGATTTATTATCATGTTTTTCATTCTCCATTTTCTGCTTCGCCCAGCTGTAACGAGAAGCATCAATAGAAAATGTGCTTTCTTCTAATTCCTTCTCATCATTATCTTCCTCAACATCTCCAATTGATGCGTTAGGGCTGTTTACATTTACACGAAGGATAGTTGGAACATCCAGGTCTTCTTTATCAATATTATCAGTATCCAAAAAGTTAAAGCCGCCTCTAAATTCCAGTGATTCCTGCTTTCCTTTTATTTCCGGTTTTCTTTTAGTAACAGGGAATGATTTACGAGCAGAATCGAAACCGGTTGCTATAACAGTGTAAGTGACATAATCATTCATTTCTTCTTTACGAACGCAGCCAAAAATAACATTGGCTTCTTCTCCGGCAGCTTCGAATATAACATTGTTGCCTTCATTAATTTCTTCCATTGTTAAGTTGCTAGAACCGGAAACATTAAGCAGAACACTTTTTGCTCCTTTGATGTTCAAGCCCTCAAGCAGCGGACTTGAAATAGCTTTTTGTGCAGCTTCAATTGCCCTGTTCTCTCCGCTTGCAATTCCGCATCCCATCAACGCTTCGCCACTTTGATTCATGACAGCGCGGACATCAGCGAAATCAACATTTATCAAACCTTCCACTGTAATTATATCTGCAATACCTCTTGTCGCTTCGTACAGTACTTCATTCGGTTTATCGAAAGCGGCAAACGCATTAGTGTTATTATCTAAAATTGAAAGTAATCTTTCGTTAGGAATAACGATCAAGCTGTCTACATGCTGCCTTAAATCCTGAATACCTTGTTCGGCGTTCAGCATTCTTGTTTTACCTTCCCATTTAAATGGTTTGGTAACGATACCAACAACCAAAGCTCCGATACTTTTTGCAATGGAAGCAACTATAGGAGCACCGCCCGTGCCGGTACCTCCCCCCATTCCAGCAGTTACGAAAACCATATCGCTGCCTGCTAGTATTTCGGCAATTTTTTCACGGTCTTCTTCAACTGCCTTCCTCCCGACATTCGGATCAGCACCCGCGCCAAGACCGCGCGTAATTGTTGTTCCCACCTGAATTTTGTGTGTTGCCTGATTATTTTCCAACACCTGAGCATCGGTATTAATACCAACGTATTCAACTCCGTCAAGACCACGAAGTATCATACTCTCAATGGCATTGCAACCTCCACCGCCAACGCCTACAACTTTAAGCACAGCCGACATTGGATGCCCACGATCGATAGTGGCGAATTTAGTCATGTACCCTCCTTGTTAAGGTTTTTATAATTCATCGAAAAATATTTTTACTTTCTTTACAATATCTTTCATTTTGTTTTTGCCTATTTTCTTTATCAGTAATGATTGATAATCGCTCGATTTTCCACCTGGGATTCCTTTTATCAACCCTGCAACTGTTGCGAACTCAGGGCTTTCCATTTCGTTTGATAGCCCAAGTCCTAAATCCTGCGGAACACCAATTCGTGCAGGTAAACCGAATACTTCTTCTGCTAATTCCGTGGTTCCCCTTAGCAGCGAACCGCCGCCCGTTAAAACAATACCTGCTTTAATTTTACTTTTAAATCCTGCATTTCTCAATTCATTATCAACCAGCATAAAAAGTTCTTTCATACGAAGACCTATGATCTGTGTTAATAAACTGATTGGAATTTTAGTATTTCCTCGTGCACCAATACCTTTAATTAAAATGTCCTCATCTCTAATAATTGCACTATCTGTAGCATAACCAAATTCTATCTTCAGATGTTCAGCTTCTTCAGTTACCACACCAAGCGATTCGCGTATATCGTTTGTTACCTGGTTACCTGCAATACCAATTACCTTTGTATGCTTAATAGCTTTTTTATGAAAGATGGCGATGTCAGTTGTACCGCCTCCTATATCAATTAAAGCAACACCAAGGTCTGTTTCACTTTCTTCGAGCACTGAAGTGCTAGAAGCAACAGGTTGAAGTATATAATCCTGTACTTTTAATCCAGCGCGCTCAACAGATTTTTTAATATTTTGAATTGCCGGAACAGAAGCTAAGACAACATGGTTGCTCGCTTCTAATCTTGAGCCGGACATACCAATCGGGTTTTCAATCCCGCCCTGATAATCCACAGAATATTCTTCGGGTATTATATGAAGAATTTGCCTGTCCGAAGGAATGCGAATTGTTCTTACATCTGCTTCTAACCTGTTAAGGTCTTCTTTAGTTATTTCTTTTTCTTCGCTTGTTATTGTAACATAATTTCTGTGTCTTATACTTGTAATGTGCTCGCCTGCAACACCAACGTTTACAAGGTTTACAGTTAAGCCTGCCCTGTTACTTGCAATAGCCATCGCACTTTTTATCGCTTCGGCAGTTTTACTGATATTAGCAACAAGACCTTTATGCAGTCCTTCCGATTGAGCAACACCAAAGCCAAGAATATCAAACCTCCCGGCATCAATGATTCTTTCGGCAATAAC
>JBATTD010000472.1:0-1931 GCA_049670345.1 Ignavibacteriaceae bacterium | reverse complement strand
GTCCCGAGATTGGATTAATTGTTTTTCAACAGAAGTTAATTCTTCTTTGGTTAGTATTGCCTGTATCTTCATAAATAGATTTCTTTCTTCTTTTCTGATATGTGTTTCGAGTAGAACACCAAGTTCGTTTAGAATATCTGATTTATTATCACCAGATTCAAGCTGAACTACCAACAGTTTAATTTTTTTATGCTCTGAAATAATTTCTTCAAATAGTTCATCAATTTCTTTGCTTTTATTTTTTACTGCAGGATAAAGTATACCCTCTTCATTTTTGAAATGTCTTACCAGTTCATTTTTATAAAAGCTTATTGTGTATCCAACTTTATCGGAATTTGTTTTGGGAAGATCTTTGTAATCCGGTGCATCCTTTTTAATTAACTGTGCAAGTATCAATCCCCGGTGATGATCGTGTGAAAGGATGTGAAGCGCTCTATCTCTTTTTATTGAGGCAGCCATCTCAATTTTCCGTTACCTAAATCTTTTAATGTATTACAAGGTTAATATCTTCTGCACAACCGGGAAAAATGGTGTGACTTAGTAAAATCGGCGAAGATGGATTAGACACATCAAAGATCTTTAAACCTTCGTCAGTTGGGTAGTTACCCGCAACATAAAGAAGGTTTCCTGATAAGTAAGAATAGCCAAATCGTGTATATATTGAACCGGCTAATATGGGAATAGTCAGATCAGAAACATCAATTATGAACGTTTCGTCAGAAGAATAAGACATATAAATATAATTATCTACAGGCGAAATGAAATATGATGGTCGGGAAGAAGCAAAAAAACCTAATGGCTGCGGGGATATTGGATCAGAAATATCTAATATCCTTAGTCCTCCAGTCCACTGACTTTCATCATATTTCCCTTCAGTTATAAAAAGAGTCTGGTTTTCCACTTTAAATTTTAGAATAGGATATGACTGTAGATACTCGTTTACCTGTACAGGGTTGGTTAGATTAGTGACATCTATAATTTTTAAACCACTATCTCCTTCAGCCAGATAAATATAATTGCCTGATTTTGCAACATCATTGATAATACCATTAGTTGCAACCTGACCTATTAGTATGGGATTTGATGGATCAGATATATCCAGAGTTTGTAGTATTCCTCCGCTAGCAGTGAAGACAATATTATTTTCAACGGTGAATGCATAAGGAGGACCCGCTGCCCATCGACCCACCAATTCAGTCCCAACTTCGTTTTGACCATAAAGTTGAGTTGCACCTAATAAGAAAAAACATATATAAATTAGAAAGTTTTTCATAGTTTAGTCATCAATTATTAAATTAAATAGTACAATATAAAGACGATGGAACAGCATTTGAAAAAAATAAGTGGAGGTTATTTTCCGATCATCAATTATGAATATATCGAAAGCATTATATTAAATCAATTCATTAGTGCAGTCAATCTCAGGATAGCAGTTTTGGCAAATACAACGTACAACCCAGTATCGAAATAAAAAGAATTAAAATTAATCTATATGTGTAAGATTGTTGGCTGAAATTTCTAACAAATTCCTTAACTTTAAAAACTTAATTTTTTTCTACTTTTATAAATCAGGAAAAATAGAATATGAGTATTTTAGTTGATAAGAAAACACGGCTCGTTGTACAGGGTATTACGGGCAGCGAAGGTTCATTTCATACAGCACAAATGGTTGAATATGGAACGAAAGTAGTTGCAGGTGTAACCCCGGGCAAAGGCGGTACTAAGTTCGAAGGCATTCCAATATACAACACTGTGGAAGAAACTGTAAAAGATCAAAAAGCAAACACATCGGTAATTTTTGTGCCTCCTGCTTTTGCTGCCGATGCAATATTAGAAGCTGCAAATGCGGGAATTAAAGTCATCATCTGCGTAACTGAAGGAATTCCAACTTCTGACATGGTTAAAGTTTATAACTCAATAAAACATAAGGC
>JBATTD010000471.1:0-3296 GCA_049670345.1 Ignavibacteriaceae bacterium | reverse complement strand
TCATTTTTAGTATTTCGCCAAAGTTTACCTCGGCAATTCTTAAATTATCGTGTGCATCTCTTTCTATCTCATGTAAGTTTTCAAGATCAGAAACATTGAGTCTTTCGACTAATCCCTCGGCGATTATAGCAACACCATCTGTTCTACCATAACTAAGCCGCTTTATAATTGCACCAACCAAAACATCAACAATATGATTTAATTTAATCTCATCACCGGGAAATTCTTCGGGGATAAGAGTTAAGGTTGAACCCGTTGCTTTCCCAATACCAAGTGCAAGATGACCTGCTTTCCTTCCCATCGAAATAACAAAGTACCATCGTGATGTAGTTTGTGCATCAACCATTAGGTTTTTCACAACTTCAACTCCTATATGCCTTGCTGTCTGAAATCCAAATGTGGGGATGCCATGAGGAAGATCGAGATCATTATCTATTGTTTTGGGAACATGAACAACCGAAATTCTTCCAGCTGCCATTTCATTTACCTTAAGTGCGCTATAGGCAGTATCATCACCGCCTACCGTAATTAATTTATCTACGTTTAATCTTAATAACGATGTAACAGTATTTTCAAGGAGTTTTTCATCCAGGGTTGGATTGGCACGTGCAATACCTATAAATGAACCTCCTCGAAAATGAATTCTGCTTACATTTTTAATCGTAAGTTCTTTCACACGAGTTATGTCCCCAACCATAATCCACTTAAATCCATCCCTAACCCCTATAACTTCAATACCTTCTACAACAGCTCTGATGGTTGCAGCACCGATCACACTGTTTATTCCGGGGGCAGGGCCGCCGCCAACAAGGATTGCCAATTTTTTGGGTGCAATAGACATCAATTCATCTCTATAATTATAATATTATTAAATAGATTCTAACTCATCAATTAAGAATTTTAAGCTTTGCGAATCTCAGCATCAGGTTTTTAACATTATTTCCTTCGAACTGAACAGTTGCTTTCACCATCTCTCCCGAACCGGTTAGATCAGTTACTTTACCCAATCCAAACTTTTCATGCATTACACGGCTGCCGGGTCTTATATCCAGATTCTCATGGTCAAATTCTTCATAATCAACCGAATCAAAATATTCGTAAAAAATTTCTTTTCTTGTTTTTCTGTTGGATTTCCTTCCGATTCCGCCGTTCACTTCCAAGAAAGTTTCTGGATCCAACTCATCAATAAATCTCGATCTGCTTTGATATGCTACTTCCCCAAAACGATATCTTGACCTTGCATGGCAGACAAAAACTTTTTGCTGTGCGCGAGTTAAACCAACATAAAATAATCTTCTTTCCTCTTCAATGGTTGCGTCTGTACTAAACCTGTTTGAAAGTGGGAAGATATCCTCCTCGCATCCCGAAAGAAATACTACAGGAAATTCGAGTCCCTTTGCACTGTGTAGCGTCATTAAAGTAACAACATTTTTATCAACTTCATAAGAATCAACACCTGTAACAAGAGAAACTTCCTCAAGAAAGTCTTCTAACTTTGCATTCTTCGCGGATTCAGAAAATTCAGTAAGTGCTGCAAGTAACTGATTTATGTTCTCCAACCTTTGCATAGATTCCTGTGTGTGCTCACTTTTGAACATTTTTACTAAACCCAAATCATCAACAAGTGCTCGCGATAACTCGCCAACTGAAAGTTTATCTTTCATTTCAATATACTTTTCTAACAATAAGCGGAAACCTTTTACATTCTTTTGTATTCTTTCTTTAATTTCTATTACCTCAAAAACTCTTGCCATTGTTTGGAAAAGCGAAATATTATGTTTCCTTGCAAAAGCGATCATTCGGGTAACGGTAGTGTTACCAATACCTCTTTGCGGAAAATTCATAATTCTAAGCAAGCTTTCTTCATCATTCTGGTTAATAATTACACGAAGGTATGCGAGTATATCTTTCACTTCTTTTCTTCTGTAAAATTCCACCCCGCCTATTATTGCATAAGGCAGTTTTTCCTTTCTGAAAATATCTTCCAATACACGTGATTGAGCATTCGTTCTGTAGAGAACAGTGAAATCTTTATGACTTAACTTATTCTTTGTGATCTCTCTTTTAATATGTCTTGCAATTTGAAGAGCTTCATCTTTTTCATCTGCACATTTAATCACGGATAATTTTTCACCGTCGTTGTTCTCAGTCCATAATGTTTTAACCAACTGTTCATTATTATTTTTAATGATAGAATCTGCTGCCTGAAGAATAGTTTTCGTAGATCTGTAATTCTGTTCTAAGCGGAATATTTTGTGTTTAGGATAGTCTTTTCCGAAGTTAAGCATGTTATCTAAACTAGCTCCGCGCCAGCTATAGATGCTTTGTGCATCATCGCCAACTACTGTTATTTTGCAGCTACGCGATACAAATAATTTTAACAGTGCATACTGCGCCTTGTTAGTATCCTGAAATTCATCAACAAGTATGTAACTGAATCTTTTCTTATACTTTTGTAGAATGTTTGGTTTTGCATTAAACATTTCAATTGGTTTTAAAAGAAGATCATCAAAATCCATTGCATTATTTGCAATAAGTCTCTTTTGATACTCATCATAAATATCAGCTATCTTTTCATCAACAAAAGAATTAACATGATTTTTGCGAAATTCTTTAGGCATAACCATGTGATTTTTCATAAAACTTATGCGATGTCTTATTGAGTTTGGCGTTATTCCTTCAATATCAATATCGAAATTATTTATGATATTATTTACAAGCGATAATGAATCTTCAGTATCGTAAATAGAAAAATTGTTTTTGTAAGCGGTGTGTTTAGCTTCTATTCTCAATATTTTGGCGAATATGGAATGGAAAGTCCCCATCCACATATTATCTGCTTTTTTCTTAATCAGTTCCTTTATTCTCTCCTTCATTTCGTTAGCAGCTTTATTTGTAAATGTTAACGCCAGAATAGATTCCGGTTTATATTTTTCTTTTTGTATAAGATATGCAATTTTAAATGTAAGTACGCGCGTTTTACCCGAGCCGGCACCAGCAATTATCATCTGCGGTGAACCAATATATTCAACAGCCTTGCGCTGAGAATTATTTAAATTATTTAAATCTACCATTTTACCCATCATTTATTAAATAGTGTTGAAAAATAAGATTGCAAATATATGTAAATGAGTTTTGAATAAAAAGGTAGCTAATGGGTAAAAATCACCTTTTGTACTAAACAGGAACTTTTTACTGATAACATTTTCTAAGTCAAAATTATTTTATCTTTAGAGTGTTGTTGCCAAACTGATAGTTTAGTCTGTGAAAAATAAGTGTTTTAAAAAGTTTAATAA
>JBATTD010000470.1:0-3827 GCA_049670345.1 Ignavibacteriaceae bacterium | reverse complement strand
CTAATAAAAATTCTTTTTGATGTTTTTTTATCATTCGGAAATTGGTATGTACCAAAATCATTAGAACTTAATGAGTACTTTGAAAGACCTAATGGACTGGCTGCCCAAATATTTCCTTCCCTATCTTTAGTTAAATTCCAAATTGGAATAGACCCAGGTAAACTATCGCTTCGTACTATATTGTAAGAGGTAAATTTATTTTGTTCGGGATCAAATTTATTAATTCCACCTGTTTCCGTTCCCAACCAGATATTTCCTTTATCATCTTCGGTTATTGCCCAAACAATATCATCGGATATTCCATGAGAGTCTGAAGGGTCGTAAACGAATCTTGTGAACTTTGTCCGCTGAGGATTAAGCATGTTCAATCCACCGCCCCAGGTTCCAATCCACAGATTCCCTTTGCTGTCTTCGTAAAGAGAAACAATATCATCAAAAGAAATTGACTCGGAATTTTCGGGATTGTAATTAAAAGTTTTGTAATCTCTGCCATCATATCTCACAAGACCGTACATTGTTCCAAACCACAAATAACCTTCGTGGTCCTGCATCATCGCAAAGGTTAAATCAAGAGCAACGCCTTTATCCAGGGGAAGGTGAATAAATCTCGGTTCTTCATCCTGGCTTAGAACTGCGATCTGGCTAATGAAAATTAATAGAATAATTGTTAGTCTTATTTTATAAGATATATGAACTCCCGGTGTTTGAAATATTTTTTTCATTTTGCTTCTTGGTTTTTGTTTATATTCTTTTCAAATACATAAAAAATATACTGCAATTATAGGAAAAATAAATCACTCAGTTTGGGGGATAAAGTGTGTAAAAGAGATAATTAAGGAAAATTGTTCAGAATAAATTAAATTTGATAAATACTTTTAGAAAACTTTGCGAGAAATATGGAACACATCTTCAATAGATATTTTTATCCCAAATCAATTTGTATTGTCGGCGCATCATCCAAACCTAAAAGTTTGGGTTACGAGTTAGCAAAATCTGTAAAAAATTACGGATTTACAGGCGAGTTTATTTTAGTAAATCCAAAATCGGAAGAAATACTTGGTTATAAGTGCTATCCTTCTGTTGAAGCAATTGATAAAGAAGTTGATCTTGCAATTGTAATGGTTCCAAAGAAATTTGCAGAACAAACAATTGTAGATCTTCTTCAGAATAATATTAAAGCCATCATTTTAGTAACAGCAGGATTTAAAGAAACAGGTAAAGAGGGTGAAGAAGCAGAGAATCGAATCCTTAAATTAGTTAAAGACGCAAATGCGAGAATGGTTGGACCAAATTGCATGGGCATTATAAATACGTTGGATGATATAAAAATGAACGCAACCTTCGTAGCAGAAGAACCTGAAAACGGGAAGACGGCATTCTGTTCTCAAAGCGGAGCTATAGGTGCAGCGATATTGAATTCTTTACGTGAAACAGACATTCGTTTTTCACATTTTATAAGTGTGGGCAACAAAGCAGATGTAAATGAAAACGATTTACTTGAATATTGGGAAAAAGATGAGAACACAAGCGTTATCACATACTACCTTGAAAGTTTTGTCGATGGCGAAAAATTCATTAAGTATTTTATCAATGAAAAAATTACCAAACCCGTTATTATTGTAAAAGGTGGAAGGACATCAAGCGGAATTAAAGCTGCTTCCTCGCACACAGGTGCGATGGGGAGCAAAGATAAAGTAATCAATGCAATAATGGACCAGTTCGGAATTGTTAGAGCAGATGATCTTAATGATCTTTTCAATATAGCAAAGGGATTTGAAAATTTTCCAATACCGCAGGGAAATAGAATTGGAGTGGTTACAAATGCCGGAGGACCGGCAATTTTAACGGTTGATACTTTGGAACTAAACGGGTTGGCACTTGCCGAGCTTTCTGAAGAAACAAAGTCTAAACTAAGGGAGATCGTTCCTCCTGCCGGAAGTATAAACAATCCGGTTGATCTTTTACCGATTGGGACAGCAGAACAGTATAGAGAAGTATGTGAAATTCTTACCAGGGATAAAAATGTTGATGCAGTGATCTCGGTTTTTGTTGAGCCGATTATGGTAAAAGCGCTTCCTGTAATTGAAGGAATAAATGAGATAGAATCTGATAGACCAATATTTCAGGTTGTAATGCCATTACCTGAGTTCTGGGATGAATACAGAAATAAATCACAAACAAGAAAACCATTATTCCGTAATCCTGAAAATCCAGCAGTTGTGATTGCAGGAATGTTGAAATACGAAAACAGGCCACAACACGATGGAAGACTTACTATTGCACAATCTGTAAAAATAAATTTTGATAAATCTAAAGGGAAATTCCTTTCACAGGAAAATGTTCAAACTCTTGCTGAGGCTTATTCAATCCCGATAATAAAAAATGTTTTGGTTGATATAAAAGATATCGAGTTAAACAGCATTGACTTTCCCGTTGTTCTTAAAGCTGTTGGTGAAGAGATCATTCATAAATCCGATTTAAAAGGTGTTGTCTTAAACATCAAAAATAAAAATGAGTTATTAGTGCTTGCAGAAGACATGATAACTAACTTTAAAAATCAAAATGTTCAACTTGATTCATTCCTCATACAACCATACATTCATACAAAGTTTGAATTGCTTGTTGGGGGCTTTCGAGATCCAAGCTTCGGTCCGATGGTTATGTTTGGAACGGGAGGAAGGTATGTTGAATATTTGGATGATACCTTAATTCGTTCAGCATATTTAACCGATGACGATATTGATTCTTTGATAAACTCAACAAAGATCGGGAAAATTATAAGAGGTGTTCGCGGAGAAAAACCAGTAGATATTATAAAAATAAAAAATGCAATAAAATCTGTAGCCCAAATGATGCTTGATAATCCTGAAATTACTGAATGCGATTTAAACCCGTTACTAATTGGTAAGAACGATGAAGTGTTTGCTGTGGATGTAAGGGTTAAATGTTAATTACGATTAATATGTCACCATGAACTAGTTTCAGGGTCTCAAAACTCGCTCATCTTAGATGCTGAAATAAACCTGCTTGCCGAATGTTCAGCAGGCAAGTTCAGCTCGACAAATATTGGTTCTGCAACAGGCTCTCTATCATCGTGTTAACTTTCACAACTCCTTCAATTTAGCCAGATTCGCGGGCTCCCCGATTGCGATCAATTTATTTCCTTCATCTACAATAGTTTCACCTGTTGGATTATAAATGAAAATTCCTTTTTCTTCGTTTTGAATAGCTACAATTATTACATTCAGTTCATTTCTTAATGCAGGTAATCCAGCAAGAGTTTTTTTATGCATTAAAGAACCTTTCTTGACTGTTATCTCCTCAATTTGGATACCTATTTTTTTGTTGCCAGCAACAACATCAATAAAATCCATTACTCCCGGACGAAGTAAAATTTCCGCCATTCTTGTGCCGCCAATTTCGTAAGGTTTTACTACACGATCTGCGCCTGCTTTTAACAGTTTAGATCCTGTCCCTTCATCAATTGCTCTTGCAACAACAAATATGTTTGGATTTAATGATTTTGCAGAGAGCGTAGTAAATACATTTTCAGCATCTGATGACAGCACTGCAACCAATCCCTTTGCTTTATTCACACCCGATCTTAAAAGAGTACTGTCCATGGAAGCATCCCCGATATCGTGCAAGTATTCTGTTTCATCAAGTTTTTTTTGAGTATCAGGATTATTATCAATTACAACAAAAGGTACGCCGGCATTTTTTAAATCTGTGCAGATGTGATTACTCATTCTGCCAAACCCGCATACAATATAATGATTATTTAATTTTTCAATTTTACTTTGCATTTTTTTTCTCCTGAAAAATGT
>JBATTD010000469.1:0-3375 GCA_049670345.1 Ignavibacteriaceae bacterium | reverse complement strand
CCGTCACTTGATCGTGCAATATAAACTTCAGTAAGTGTGCTTAATGTACTTCTTCTATCATAATACACGATGTACATAATTCCGGTAACCGGATCAATACTCATCCAGGGATAAAATTGGGGTCTGTCAGTATTATCGTCATTAACTCTCTTCACATCACCCCAGGTATTACCTTTATCAGTGGACTTAATTAGGAATATATCTGTATTTGTCATTCCGTTTCTTTGGTCTGCCCAAAGAATATAGACAGTGCCTCTGTTAGAAGAGTTACCAACATCACAAATCGTTTGCGGAAGTCCGTTTCCATAAATGCCAGGAATATCGTTCCCCCAGCCCCAGCCCCCTATATGTTCTGAAACAAAAATATCTTCTCCAAAAGTTACACCTCCATCAAAAGAGCGGTCAAACAATATTCCTTCCGGACCAGCCCATGCAAGATAAACTTCACCATCAGGTCCAACCGAAGGGGTAGCGCCCTGGATAGTATTATCATCATCCTGGCAATCACCATCAATTTCATTAATCTTTAAGGGGATAGACCAGGTTTCACCTGCATCGGTTGATCGTGAAAAAAGTTCGCGGCTTTTGTAATTAGTATCTGCGACAAAGAGACTGTCAAACTCTGTCCAGGCTACGTACAAATTATTTTGATAAATTGACCCGGTAAGATCCACAGTAATCCATTCTTTATCTTCAAACTTTGGCCTGTTAAGTCCTGTATAAGATCCGTCATTCCAGTTCATACCTCCGTCTATGGATTTTTGGATAATGATTCTATCAGCCCAGCGACCTGAAATAGGAGGCTCCCCTGACAAATGAGCAAAAAATAAATTTCCATTGGAATCAAATGCAAGACTTGGATCACCCCACACACCCATAGAAGAGAACATTTCCCCTTCGTCCCAATTCTCGCCTCCATCGAAAGTGTAGAAATAGTATGTGTTGTTAGCACCAATTACAATATTATCAGGATTGATTGGGTTCAGTGCTATACTTGGCTCATTACAGTTAGTAAGAGCGTCACTATTTACCTGGATATTTTGATATTGCCCGAAACCAGGCTCACCAAAAATAGTAACAATTAGTATCACACAAATTATTAAAGACTTAGACATTTTGTAATCTCCCTTAATTTTAGGATTAATTTAAGTTATCTTTCAATATAACCTGCACGGTATTATAAAGAGTTGATTATAATATTATTTGAATAAGCTTGATTAATTAGTAATATCGGAAAAGGGAAAAAGATAATAGAATCCCTTCCGAGAGCTGATATGGTTGTTTCCTCACATCTTGTAAAAAACCTAAGTAAGATAAATACAATTATTAAAAATGATTTCATTCTACTATACTTTTTATAAACAGTTCAAAAATCATATGGTTAATGTTCATATAAAAGATTGTTTCTACAACAGGTTAGCTAAATCGATAAGCGGTAAATAATTAATTATAAAAGTAATGCACAAAAAACGGGTCCATTTTATTACAGTATCCAGAGCCTGCCTTCTGGCTGAATTAATTACCGTTTATCGATTCTCTGTTTTAGCATGAGCGAAATTTTAGCGATGTTTAAAAAGATGTTTAAATGGTTTTTACACATTCCGGATTAATTGCAACTATAAATAATCAAATGATAGACAGTAAAAATAAACAACTAATATTCTGGTTGTTACAACTGGTCATCTGGACAATATACTTTTTGTATAATCTGAATGTTGTCCACGGTCTATCATTGCCGGATCAAAGGGAAGTTGTAATATTTTATTTAGTTCTTTATGCTTATTTCGCAATACCACTAACCTTATTACTTCGATCAGTATTTAGATGGTTAAGAAAAAAATCCATTTCAAATTGGGTATTTGTTTTATCAGTTTTTGTTGTGGTATTTACGGCAGCTAATATATGGGCAATAGAAGTTTATTTTTTAGATCGACTTTTTGAAGACGAGAATACAGCTACCACTCCTGTCAACCTTAAATTCTATCTCTGGGAATTATTTGGAGATTTCCTGGTATTATTAGCATGGAGTGCATTTTACCTATTAATTAAATTATGGTATGAATGGCAGACAGCAAAAGAAAGTGCAGAGAAAGCAATTCTTCTTGCACAAAGTTCTCAATTACAAATGCTGCGCAATCAAATTAATCCTCATTTCCTTTTCAATACTCTAAGTTCATTAAGAGCACTTGTCCGCATCGATCAGAAAAAAGCAGAAGAAATGATAAGTAAGATATCTGAATTTTTACGATATTCGCTTGTGAATAAAAAGGATGCAGAAGTACCACTAAAAGAAGAACTGGAAGCAATAAATAATTATTTTGAAATTGAAAGAGTAAGGTACGAAGAGAACCTTATTGCAAGGTTTGATATTGATCCAATCGCTGAAGACTACCCTATTCCAAGTTTTTTGCTTCACTCAATTATTGAAAACGCTGTAAAATACGGAATGGATACAAGTGATATGCCACTGGAAATAGATGTGAAAGCGAATGTTATTAATAATACATTAAAGATAGAAATAGTGAATACCGGGAAGTGGATTGAACAAAGTGATGATACAAACGGAAACGGAACCGGCACAGGAATTAAGAATGTTAAGGAAAGGCTAAGTTACCTGTATCCGGATGGCTATGATTTTAAAATCAAAAAGGATAACGGAAAAGTAAGCGTTATACTTGAGTTAATAAATAAAACCTAAGTAAAATATGCCTTCAAAATTCAAAGCAATAATAGTAGATGATGAGAGACTTGCGAGACAGGATCTAAAAGCAATTATTGATGAGTTTGATGAGATTGAATGTGTTGGCGAAGCCAAAAATATAGCTGGCGCTAAAGAATTATTAAAGAAAAATAATCCCAATTTACTTTTCCTGGATATAAAAATGCCGGGTGAATCGGGCTTTGATTTACTTGAGTTTGTTGAAGATGAAACTCACATAATTTTTGTAACTGCGTTTGATGAGTATGCAATAAAAGCATTTGAAGTAAATGCGCTCGACTATTTACTCAAACCAGTGTCAAAGGAAAGGCTGGCTCTTTCAATTGAGCGATTACAGCTGGCTGCAGAGAGCAAACCGAATGAGTTGAAAAAATTGGAAATTGATGACCAGATATTTGTAAAGCTTAACAGCAAGTACACATTCTTAAAGATAAACACTATAGTTAAAATATCTTCCAAAGGTGACTATTCGGAAATAATAATAAGCAACGGGAAGAAAGCATTGGTTCTGAAATCTATGAAGGAATGGGAAAGTCGTCTTCCGGAAAATCATTTTATTAGGATTCACAGATCCACAATAATAAACACAGACCAGGTTAATCGCATAGAACCGTGGTATAATAATTCTCACCTTGTTTATTTAGAGGGGATAGAAA
>JBATTD010000468.1:0-3262 GCA_049670345.1 Ignavibacteriaceae bacterium | reverse complement strand
GTATTAGAAGATTAGAACGATTACGAAAAGAAGGAAAAACCGGCTGGCAGAACTCGAATCCTTTTGCTGAGGAAATTAAAAATAGTAGAAAAATTAAATCTTATTTAAAACAACACTACAATTTAATTTACGATTAGCTGCTGTTATTATACGCAGATGAAATTGAAATGATGGTTCGAAGCGCAAAAGGAAGTTGGGTCAAACATCTGTCATTCAGAAGGAAACTTGTTATTGCAATGAAAAACATAATTAAACTGGAATCGAAAAATATTGACAAGATTCTTGCCTGCCTACCAGACAGGCAGGCTGATTGACAATTAGAGTTATTTTCATCATTTATTCAAATTTAAACCATCCTTGTATTTTGACTAACCGGTTATTTGCCACGCCGATCTGGTAGTTCTATATCTCAATAAATTAATAATTCCGCTGTTAAGTGTATATTTACGAAGTAATTTTTAGTAATTATGTTAACTTGAATATAGAATGATTTTAATAGACGGAAAAGAAACTGCAAAACAAATCCGTGAGGAATTAAAAACGGATATTCAAAAACTTAAAGAAGAGCGCAGAAATGTTCCCGGATTGGTAACAATTCTGGTTGGTGAAGATCCTGCATCAAAAATTTATGTTAAGAGTAAAGGTAAAGCCTGCCGCGAAATTGGTATGCTTTCTAAAATCGAGGAAATCCCGGCAGCAATATCTGAAACAGAATTACTAAGCCTGGTTGAATCATATAATAATAATCCTGACTTTCACGGGATTCTTGTACAATTACCCCTACCGGAGCATATAAATGAAGATAAGATTATTGAGGCGATCTCACCTGAAAAGGATGTTGATGGTTTTCATCCAGTAAATGTTGGTAAATTGGTGATTGGAAAAGATACATTCCTTTCCTGCACACCCGCAGGAATCCAGGAATTACTTATTAGGTACAAAATTGATACAAAAGGCAAGCACGTTGTCGTACTTGGCAGGAGTAATATTGTTGGTAAACCGATTGCTAACATTATGCTCCAAAAGAATGAGTACGCAAATTCAATAGTTACGATTTGCCATTCTGCTGCTCCCGATGTATCTTATTATACAAAACAGGCAGATGTTTTAATTGCTGCTATCGGTGTCCCTGAATTTGTAAAAGCAGATATGGTAAAAGAAGGTGTTGTTGTTATTGATGTTGGAATAAACAGGGTGGAGGATTCATCAAAACCAAAAGGTTACCGGCTTACGGGCGATGTTGCGTTTGATGAAGTTGCTGAAAAAGCTTCGTATATTACTCCTGTGCCAGGAGGTGTGGGACCGATGACGATTGCTATGTTGTTAACAAACACATATAAAGCTTATTTAAAATATGGTGAATAAAATGGATCATAATATTGGTAAGGAAGATGTTTCATTAGAATTTCTTGAAAAAACTTTAAGAGATTTTTATCGTAAGGAAGAATCTTGCAGAGGTTGGGAAACCAATGTTGTTACACAGCCGAAAGCAGTAAATAATATTGTTAATGTTGGTGCTTCGCGTATTGCTGCAGGAATGGGTATCGGCGATGAATTAAAGGATAAAAACGTGGCCGGAATGATAGATCACACCTTGCTTAAACAGGATGCTACGCCGGAACAAATTAAAGTAATTTGTAAAGAAGCGAAGGAATATTCTTTCGCATCAGTATGTATCAATCCTTGTTATGTTGCCCTTTGCAGTAATTTGTTAAAAGGTACAAGTGTTAAAGTATGCACTGTAATTGGATTTCCCTTGGGTACAACAACGACTGAAGTAAAGCAGTTTGAAACAGAGCAGGCGATAAACAACGGTGCTGATGAGGTTGATATGGTTATTAATATCGGCCAGTTAAAAGAAGGCAATTATGATTATGTTGAAAAAGATGTTCGGGCAGTTGTGAATATAGCCAAACGAAGAAATGTATTAACAAAGGTTATAATCGAAACTGCGTTGCTAACCGATGAAGAAAAAGTTAAGGCATCATTAATATGCAAAAATGCCGGGGCTGATTTTGTAAAAACTTCTACAGGTTTTAGTACTGGCGGTGCAACTGTTGGCGATGTTGCATTGATGAAATATGTGGTTGGTAGAAATATAGGTGTAAAAGCAGCAGGAGGAATAAGATCGAGAGAAGATGCTGACGCTTTGATAGCAAGTGGTGCTGACCGAATTGGCGCAAGTGCAAGTGTTAAAATTGTATCGGGGGAAGTAAGTCATAGTGATTATTAAAAACAGTATTCTTACCTATGATTCTTGATGTGATTGTAAAAAAATCTGATGACGGTTTTACTGCAGAAATCCCTTCTATTAAAGGATGTGAAAGTTGGGCTCACGATGAAGAGACAGTTCTTGATAAGATAATTGAACTTGCTTCATTTTATCTTAAAACCAAAACCGATAAATTTAAATTGGATAAAGCGAGGGTAAGAGAAAATATCTCAGTTTACAAATTGGTGTTCGACAAAACTTAAGGATGATATAAATTAGGACGGAACATAGGATAAATAAAATAAGATCGGTTCTTGAAGCAAGACAGCCGACACTAAAGTTAGTTATCGAAAACATACACGATCCTCATAACGTTAGTGCCATATTCCGAACGTGCGATGTCGCAGGTATTCCAAAAGTTTCACTTCTTTATTATATAGAAAAGTTCCCCAAAATTGGTAAAAAGTCATCAGCTTCTGCGTTTAAGTGGATTGAAAGAGAAAAATTTAAAAGTGTTATTGAATGCTACGATTCATTAAGGAAAGATGGTTTTAAAATCTATGCATCACAAATATCGGATGATGCTAAAGACATTTCTGATATCGATTTTACGGATAAAGTTGCAATCGTTTTAGGTAATGAACACAGAGGAATATCTGAGGAAGCAGCAAAGCTGGCGGATCAAAAAATTTTAATTCCGATGTATGGAATGGTACAGAGTTTAAATGTGTCTGTTTCTGCTGCTATAATAATTTATGAAGCACTTAAACAAAGAAAGCTAAATGGAATGTATGATAAACCAAATTATTCGCCAACAGAACTTGAAGAACTGCTGACTAAGTGGGGTAATAAATAATCATTAACGAAAGAAATGATACAGAAGTTTTCAAATATCTCTAAAGTTTGTGGTGAGTTATCTCTACCCGGAGACAAATCAATATCTCATCGTGCAATTATTTTTTCCGCTTTAGCTGATGGGAAATCAACACTAAAAAATCTTGCTGACTCACAGGACGTGAACACTACAATCGAGTGCTTTGCAAAATTAGG
>JBATTD010000467.1:0-2944 GCA_049670345.1 Ignavibacteriaceae bacterium | reverse complement strand
CAATTGACTTCTCCCACTCGTCTATTTCCGAATAAACCTTAGCAAGTGAAAGATAAGCAGCATCATAATTATTATATTCTACAGCTTTGATTAGGTAATCGATACCTTTATTTGCATTACCCTCGGTTAACGCCTGGTTTCCTAATTTTGCATAAGCTAACGAAAGATTCTTCTTAACTTTTTTCTGGATGTTAACTTTATCAGTTAGCTCTAAAACTTTTTCAAAATTTTTAATTGCTTCAGTATAATTCCCCATCTGAAAATAAACACCACCGAGAGCATTGTATCCACTGTAAAAGTCTTTGTTCAAATTTAGGCACTCTTCAAAAGAGTTTTTTGCTTCTTCTAAATTTCTGGTTTTTTTCTGTGCTACACCTCTCTGATAGAAAATTCTGTAATCCTTTTCAATTGCAAGTGCGTTATTGTAATTTTCAATAGCGCCGCTATAATTACCTTCCTTAAGCAGTTTATTTCCGGCATTGTATAACTTTCCTGCCTCAGGATTCATATCCTGAGCAAATCCATTACTAATGAATAAATATAAAAACATACCCAACATCAGCATTACGATTTTTTTCATAAGTATCATCCTTTTTTGTTTTTATGAAATTTGAGCCGTGCGGAAGACGGGACTTGAACCCGTACACCAATTAAGGCACTACCCCCTCAAGATAGCGTGTCTACCAAATTCCACCACTTCCGCAAAATTACAGGAGTTTAAAATATTCAAGCATTATCTTAAAATCAACACTTCTTTTTAGTATTATTTGTTTTTGGATGGTATCAACTGTCTCAAATTAATCCTGATTTCTATATTTTCTCCCCTTGAACATAGCTCGTCTTAATTCATCCTTAAAACGACGTTCAAATATAATAAGCTTTGCAATTTGTTCAGTTGTTAAAATATCATCTAATGAATTTATGAAATCTGATTTTATCTGGACAATTTCGGTGTGAATAGTATTGGCTTCCTCAATTAAGGATTTTAATTCTGCTTCGGTATAAACTTTTCCGGATTTAATAATAACATCCATCTGTGTAATAATTTCATCCGCGCGATTAGCTAATTCATCTATTATCGTTTGATGTTCGTTACGCCTTGAAAAAAATCTGAGGGTTGTTTCTTCATCCATTTCAAGTGCTTCAATTAATTTTATCTTTTCAAGTTGATTCAGTTTATCACGCATATGCTGAGGCGGTTTATCCCTCATCTGTGAAAATGATTGCATCGAAGAAACTATAATGAGACATATCGCTAAAAGTATAACTTTCATTTAATCACCTCTCTAATAAATTCTTTTTGTTAAAATTTCGTTGTAAGCTATTTCCAATTCTTCCTCATCAGCAAGTGAATATAAATCATTTATCTGGTAATCTGATAAAATCATCACACCTTCCTCTACCGATACATCTGCAATAACCCCATCCATGCTAAAATCAGTTTCCTCCAATAATTGAAGTTTTTCTTTACTGGAAATAAGATTCCAATAATCATCTGAAATGTAATTTGCTAATTCATTCATTTCTTCTTCCGATAGATCATTTGTAATTGAATGAATTGAATAATTTGTAACATTCTGATTAAAGAAATAATTCTGAAATAGTAAGTAAGATGAAATAATAAGCAGAATTGTTGCAAAGGTAAAACCGATTTTTCTAATTGGGGAAACGAATGTTTTTTTATCTAGCTTTTGTCTGAATCGTGGTACAATTTCACTAAAATAGTTCTGGTTTGATAGTAGTGCTTCTTTAATTGAGAACAGTTCATTTACAATTCTGTAGTTCTCAAAAGCATCTTTCAATTCTGTATTAATTTCCAATTCGCGTTCAAATTTTTTTCTATCATAAACAGATAACCGCTCATCAAAATATTTTATTATTAGTTCATCATATTTATTCATATTGCATAAGTTCCTTTAATTTTTTGAATGCATGAAAATAATTTGCCTTGAGTGCACCGACGCTTTTACCGGTTATGCCGGAAATCTCTTCGTAAGAAAGTTCATCAAATTTTCTGAAGATAAAAACCTCTCTTTGCTTCGGTGGAATTCTCTGCAATAATTTTTCAACTTTTTCTAATCTTTCTTTAGTCTCTATATCTGAAATTATATCATCTTTTGTTACTGTCCCAATTTCAATACTAGTATCAATTGAGATAAAAGATCTTAACTTGTTTCGTTTTATCAAGTTTAAACTTCTTGTTGAAGTAATTTTATAAATCCATGTGTATAAAGCTGAATCAAAATTAAAATTTTTCAATTTTTTGTACATGACTAATAAAACCTGCTGAACAATTTCATCCGCATCAAGATGATTACCTGTCATCCGTCGAGCATGCCCGTAAATTTTTTCCTGGTAACGTTTAGCCAAACGATTAAAGGCGCTTTCATTGCCGGAAATAAATTCTTTAACAAGTTCCTGATCATTATTAATTTCGGTCATTCGATATTCGAACATGTAACAATTGGACAAAAGATATTCATTTTAGGTTTAAATATACTTTTAAACCTTTGAAAAAGCAGGACTGTCTAAAGGGCATAACTCAACAAAAAACCAAAGGAGAATAAAATGAGAAAAATTAATTTAGCCGCAATCGCAGCAATTCTTTCTATTGCATTAATTTCTACACAATTTAGCTATGGTCAAATGGAAAGACGGGGAATGCATCGAGGTGATAATTACAAAATTATGAAGGAGAAATTAAACTTAACTGATACACAAAATGAATCAGTTGAAGAACTTCATTTCAGCCATAAAAGAGAAATGATTGACCTTAAAGCTGCTATGGAACAGAAAAAGCTTGATATGAAAGAATTATTGAGTAAAGGGAATTACACCAGGGATGATTACCTGATCAAAGTTAAAACGATTAACGATGCAAAAGAAAAAATGGCATTAGCAAAAGCTAACCACAGAATGGATGTTTACGACTTATTAACTGAAG
>JBATTD010000466.1:0-2377 GCA_049670345.1 Ignavibacteriaceae bacterium | reverse complement strand
ATTTGGTTTGATACAAATAAAATATTAGCTGCATATAAGTTCCTAATTTCCAGCTAATTATTCCTCACCATTTATGTCGTAGCTAAACGACATCTTTTACTAATCCATTAGAATAAAACTTTTAATTTTTGCTTAAACCCAAATATTGATGCGAGGAACGGTTATTGGGTAATGATAAAAGTACTAAATCCTATTCAGTTAAAATACAGGATTAATTGAAAAGGAAGTTATCATTATTCAACTTTATGGAGAGAAACAATGAAACGCTTAGCACTTTTTTTTACATTTTCCATTTTCTATTTTATTAGTAATACTTCTGCAACAGAGTACTATGTAGATTACTCTAACGGTAATGATTCTAACAGTGGCATTGTACAGAATTCTCCATTTCAACATTGTCCCGGAGACCCTAATGCAAGTGATAATGCTGCAAATGTGGTTTTATCTCCAGGCGACATTGTTACCTTTAAAGCAGGAGTAGAATACAAAGGACAAGTAATTATTTCAAATAGCGGAACGACAGATAATTTTATAACTTATATGGGTTCGGTTACTTGGGGAGTGGGGAAGGCTATATTTGAAATGGAATATTCAAGATCAAAGGCATTCGCTGGTGTAAGAAATTATATAAGGATTGAGAATATTGAATTTCTTCATTGGACTGGTGGGGGTTCTGGTGTAGTTGATATTGGAAGCCATTCAATAGTTAATAATTGCGAGTTTGGGTATGTCCAGGGATGGGCGCAAAACCGCACGAAAGGAGAGCTTTTTCATTTAGATGGTGTCGCTGATGTTTCCATAACTAATTGTGAGTTTTGGGCAGTAGGATATTACGCCGTTAAATTATATGATGTTGACGGAGTATATATTCAGAACAATGATTTTGGCGGTATCAACAGAGGTTCGGATAAAGGTTATTTTTCAACTGCAATAGCGATAAGAAACACAGCAAGAAATGTTCATATAGAGGATAATAATTTCCACGATGGTTGGCAATATGGTGGCGATGTAAACCCAGAGCTAACACATTCACCCAATTGGGTTCACGGTTACGGCAACTCTGCCGGCACTATACACCCATCTAATATTTATATTGAAAGGAATTTCTTTTATAACGACCATCAATTTAACACAGGAACAGGTTCAGATTTTATAGGTCTTGGATATAGTTTGGAATATGCATATATAAGAAATAATATATTTGTAAATGCTTGCCAATGGTGGGGAGCGCAAGTAATGTTTGCCGGTGGTGCTGACTATATATGGGTTGAGAACAATACTTTTGTTAATAGGGATTATCTTAACCCATCGACGGTGTATGGATTAAAGGTTTATTTGTCGGGTACAGGTCAGGCGGCGGGAGATAATATTTACATTTATAATAATATTTTTTATAACGATGATGAAAAGACGGGTTCGATTTGTATAGAATTTGCCGGCGGCGGTACATTCGGAGGGGAATGTGATTATAATTCATATTATACAATTCATGGCAACGAAGATATAGTCGGTTATAGTGGTCTAAAAAATCTTGGTGAAATGCAGGCGTTAGGTTTTGATACACATTCAATTTTTGAAATTAATGGCAGTGATATATTTAACTATTTCCCATCATTTCCAGAAAATTCATCAGGTGGAGATTATAGTCTAAATCCGGGATTTGCTTCAAATCAAATTGATCATGGATTAACTAGAAACGGTTATTCCGATTCATTTGATGGGACACAAAGACCACAAGGTCAGGCCTGGGATATGGGAGCATATGAGATTCAAACGGGTCCTGATCAATGAAGGTAGCAGCAGAACCTTTTAGAAGTTTTTTCTTAAAATTTTTATCCATTATATGAATACATGACCGCCAATTATACTAGTTGGGTTATTTATTTTTCGCCTATCACTGAAATCAAAAAAGTCTGATAATAAGATTGGAAATATAATAAGAGAGCATATATAAATAATAGTATTCCACCTACCCCATAGTATTCAACTTTATCAGAATTATCCAAATCCTTTTAATCCATTTACCACAATTCAATTTGAGAACTCAGAAGATGCTTTTATTTCTTTGGAGATTTATAATTCCGTTGGTGAAAAGGTGGCAACATTATTCAATAATGTGGTTGAAGCAGGTATACATACAATAAAGTTTGATTCTTCAGAAATTGCTTCGGGAATTTATATTTATAAAATTGTTTCGGGGAAATATAGTGAGTCAAAAAAGATGGTTCTCTTGAAATAATAAGGAGAATTTTATTTTTTTCTTTTATCGAATAACATGTTTTATTAATTTTAGGCAAATATCAATATGCCCGGACGTACAGGCAACACTGGCTGTAAAACAAATAGTATGTCTTATAATAACGGAAGTCTTCTTTGT
>JBATTD010000465.1:0-5594 GCA_049670345.1 Ignavibacteriaceae bacterium | reverse complement strand
GAATTGAGAGTCATCCTAAACCCTAATCTTATTTATAACGATAAATTTCCTTTTAAAAACATTACTTTTGGGTAATTTTATTGCTTTTGCTAACAGAATCAAATATTTTTACCATCAATAAAATGAGGTAGTTTTGACAACTGAAAAAATAATTAGAGATGTTCCCAAAGTACTTCTACATGATCATCTTGACGGGGGTTTAAGACCCCAAACTATAATTGAATTAGCTGATGAACATGGATATGCTAAACTTCCAACCAAAGATCCTGAAGAATTAGCACAGTGGTTTCATCGCGGAGCTAATAAAGGTAATCTCGTTGAGTATTTACAGGGGTTTGAACATACTTGTGGCGTAATGCAAACAAAAGGTTCTCTCGAAAGAGTTGCTTATGAAATGATGGAAGATATGAAGAACGATGGTGTGTGTTATGTTGAAACACGTTTTGCTCCTATCTTTCACACTCAAAAAGGACTTTATTATGAAGATAGCCTTGATGCTGTTCTGAAAGGACTTGAAAAAGGAAAGAAGGATTTTGGTGTTGGTTATGGATTGATCATTTGCGGTATGAGGAACATGAAGAATACACTTGACTTTGCTGAGCTTGCTGTAAACTTCCGTAATCAGGGTGTTGTTGGTTTCGATCTTGCCGGCGAAGAAGGTGGTTATCCACCCAAAAAACATATTGATGCATTTCAGTTTATTGAAAGAGCAAATTTTAATATTACCATTCATGCAGGCGAAGCATTCGGGAAAGAATCTATCTGGCAGGCAATACAATGGTGCGGAGCTCACAGGATTGGTCATGCAACTCATCTTATGGAAGATTTTACATTCGATAAAGATGGAAACGTTCTTAGTTTCGGAGAGTTAGCTCAATATATTTTAGATAAAAGAATTCCATTAGAAATTTGCCTCTTAAGTAATGTACATACAGGTGCTGTTGATAAAATAGAGAATCATCCGTTTGGAATTTTATTTAAAGAAAAATTCAGAGTAATCATTAATACGGATGACCGTTTGATGAGTGACACAACAATGACGAAAGAATTTATGCTGGCAATTGAGCATTTTGGTCTTTCATTAGACGATGTTGAAAAGCTTACCATCAATGCAATGAAATCGGCATTCATTCATTACAACGAACGTCTTCATTACATTTATAATATTATTAAACCCGGTTATCAGAAAATTAGAGACAAACTTTTATCATTTAATAATATATCCGAACAAAATGAAAAAACTCTTCCAAAATTATAATTACGAATTCTCTAAAAACGAAAAGAAACTATTAAGCTCTTTTTGCAAGCAATCGCTGAAGCAAATGGAAGGTGATAGAAAATATTTTGCAGAAACTAAAGCTTTTAATTCTATTTTGAATAAACTTGAATCTGATAATGAAACTATAAAATTTACTAAGGATGAAAAAACAAGGGTAACATTTCAGTTAAAACAAAATGTTGATTATATAAAAAAGGAAATGGATAAGAGCTGGTTTATTAAAAAGTGGATGATGAAATCTTTATTAAAACAATACAGTGATCTATTAGATACACATTTCAGAGGGTAAAATGATTTTAGAAAAAGATAAAACAACAATTAAAGCACCACACGGTTCAGAATTATCCTGCAAAGGATGGATTCAGGAAGCTGCAATGAGAATGTTGATGAATAACCTCGACCCTGAAGTTGCAGAAAATCCGGCGAAGCTTATAATATATGGCGGAAGCGGTAAAGCTGCCAGGAACTGGGAAGCATACGACGCAATTATAAAATCACTTAAAGAACTTGAGAATGATGAAACTCTTCTTGTTCAATCCGGCAAACCTGTAGGGGTATTCAGAACTCATACAGATGCGCCGAGAGTTATTATTTCAAATTCAATGCTTGTACCAAATTGGGCAAACTGGGATGAATTCCGCAGACTTGAAGGATTAGGTTTAACAATGTTCGGGCAGATGACCGCCGGAAGCTGGATATATATTGGTTCACAAGGAATTCTGCAGGGAACATATGAAACTTTTGCCGAGTGCGGCAGAAAATATTTTGACGGTACATTAAAAGGTAAAATGATTTTAACTGCAGGTTTGGGTGGAATGGGCGGCGCTCAACCGCTTGCTGCAACTATGAACGGTGCTGCATTCCTGGGCATTGAAGTTAACCGTCAACGTGCACAAAAAAGAATCGATACGGGTTATCTCGATGTTCTAACTGATGATATTGATGAAGCATTGGATAAAGTGTTGAAAGCAAAAGAAAGTGAAGAAGCTTTATCAGTTGGTCTTGTTGGTAATGCAGGAGAGATCCTTCCGGAAATACTTGGAAGAAATGTAATCCCCGATGTTCTCACTGACCAAACATCTGCACACGATACATTGAACGGTTACGTACCGATGGGCATGAGTTTTAAAGAAGCTTTATCACTGCGAACGGATAATCCCAATGAATATATCAAACAAGCACAAGCCACAATCGTAGCCCAGGTTAATGCTATGTTGGAGTTTCAGAAGAAGGGTGCTATAACTTTCGATTACGGAAATAATATACGCGGTGAAGCTAAAGATAACGGAGTTGAAAATGCTTTTGATATTCCCGGATTCGTTCCTGAATTTATCAGACCATTGTTCTGCGATGGAAAAGGACCATTCAGATGGGCTGCTCTTTCAGGTGATCCGAACGACATTTATGTAACCGATGATGCAATAAAGGAAACCTTTCCTGATAACAAAGCTCTTTGTAACTGGATTGATATGGCTCAAGAGAAAGTTCAATTTCAGGGACTTCCTTCAAGGATTTGCTGGCTGGGTTATGGAGAGAGAGCAAAGATGGGAAAAATATTTAACGATCTTGTTGCCTCAGGAAAAATTAATGCACCTATTGTAATAGGAAGAGATCACCTTGATTGCGGTTCAGTTGCATCACCAAACCGGGAAACGGAAGGAATGAAAGATGGCAGCGATGCAATTGCAGATTGGCCAATTCTAAATGCACTTATAAATACGATCGGCGGTGCAAGCTGGGTTTCCGTTCATCACGGCGGTGGTGTAGGAATTGGTAATTCAATCCACGCCGGGATGGTAATTGTTGCTGACGGAACAAAAGAAGCTGAAACAAGATTGGAGAGAGTATTAACTTACGATCCCGCTATGGGCATTATTCGTCATGCAGATGCCAAGTACGATACAGCAATAGAAAATGCTAAGAAATTTGAAATAAAGATACCGATGCTTAAATAGATTGTATTACATTTTGAAAGAATAAAATAATTAAAATTTATTTAATCATAACGTTATCCATAACCGTGCTTACCGGTTACTTTTATCAGGCTGATGAATTTAAGCCTAACGAGAAAAAAAATCTAAATTTAGTTCAGGAAGAAGATTGCACATTTAATGGATTTCCTTTAAATGGTAAAATACAATTTGTAGAAAACTATGCCGATATAAAGGTTAAAGTTGTCGAATCTTTCCCTGATTTGAAAGTAAAAATTGTAAATTCATTTCCAGATGAATGCGGTGAATGGCAAATTGTAGATTCTTTTCCGGATCTTAAAGTACAAATTGTTGAATCGTTTGCAGATATAAAAATTAAATTTGTCGAATCCTTTCCGGGTTTGCCTTAATAATCCAACTACTTAAAAAGTAATAATAACAGAGGTATAAAATGAAAATATTAATTGCTGATAAATTTCCGGATACATATATAGATGAGTTAAAAAAATCAGATCTCGATGTTGAATATTCACCAAAATTGGGAGAAAGCGACCTGCAGGAAGCAGTTAAAGGTCACGAAGTACTGGTAGTTCGTTCAACAAAGGTGAATTCTAATACAATAAACTCATCAGATAAACTTAAACTTATTATACGCGCCGGTGCCGGGGTGAATAATATCGATATTCCGGTTGCAAGCGAGCGGAGTATATCTGTGGCAAACTGCCCGGGTAAAAACTCGGTGGCTGTTGCAGAATTAGCTATAGGGTTAATGGTATCATTAGACAGAAAAATACCTGATAATGTTATGGACTTCAAAAAGGGCACCTGGAACAAAGCGGAATATTCAAAAGCCGAGGGTTTGAAAGGTAAAACATTAGGCGTTGTTGGTGTTGGCAACATAGGCAGAGAAGTTGCCAAAAGAGCTAATGCATTTGATATGAAAGTGTATGGTTATGACATTTGCAGATTAGAAGACGTACAACTGGAATACGTGGATACAATTGAAGATATTTTGCCAAAGTGTGATGTTATTTCACTTCATCTGCCTGCGAACGAAAAGACAAAAGGTATTTTCAACAAAAAGTTATTCGGATTGATGAAACCAAATTCGTTTCTGATCAATACATCTCGTCCATCAGTAATTGATGAAGAGGCATTGTTAGAAGCTGTAAAAGAAAAAAATATCAGGGTTGCATTGGATGTGTTCAATGATGAGCCGGAAGGTAAAACAGGCGAAGTAAAATCAACCCTTCAGGATAATCCGAATATATACATCACACATCATATCGGGGCTTCAACAAACCAGGCACAGAATGCAGTGGCAGAAGAAACAGTGAACATCATAAATGAGTATGTACAGAGCGGTAAAGTTAAGAATTGCGTGAACAAAAAGTGAAAGATGATCTGCCAGAGTAGATTATAAAAACGAAATGTAATTAACGAGCGTTATTTGATTAGATAATATGGGATTCAATGTGGATCCCATATTCATTTTAAACAAAATTTACTTCAATTAAATCTTTTATCATTCCATGATAATACGGTAACTGCAGTAAATCATTTATTCCTGCAACATCCTGTTCATCAAATTTGTAACTGATGCTGTTAAATTTTGCTTTAATAAACTCGGAGCTTTTGAGATTGTAATATTCAGGAAGGATGCTATTATTATATTCAATCTTATCTATAACAGGTAATAATTTCGAGGAATATTCTTCGAGCAAAATTTTATCATTAGATGCTAAAACATAGCTGGTAAACGGTGCAGAAATTAATTCAATCATTTCTTCAGCAATACTTATTCCCTTCTCAAACCTGGCGTTATTAAAATTCTCATCTCCTGCTATCAGATAATTACCGGAAATCTTAGCATCTAATTTTGTTTGGATAGTAATTTCAATATCAGAATCATATAGTTCTTTGAAAATGATCTTAGATAAAATAACTTCCATAGAAGAAATATCACCTGCAAGATTTATCTTATCTAGTTCCTTAAGTCCCGGCTCATAATAAATAAATGAATTACTGAGCGGACCTTCAAAAGAAATTCCGACAGATTGGGAAACAAATAAATCTTTGTTTGTTATAAGTTCTAAAGTAGGGATAAGAGCTGCCGAATGAGGATTTCCCACAAGTTTTTTTGAGAGGATTGAAGAAGGTTCAAAAAGAAATTCCTTTGATTCTTCTTCATCTATTACAGCTACAAGCAAACGGGTAAATATATTATCAGGAAAGAAAATATTCATATTTTCATACTTGTCCGCCTCAGGCGGACTTTCAAATTAAGGTCATATGGAACTCCTCCCGAACCTTCGGAACTCGTTTCATATGTTTATAATTTCTCTTTTTGGTCATATGGAACTCGCATTATAATCATTTCCTTA
>JBATTD010000464.1:0-4421 GCA_049670345.1 Ignavibacteriaceae bacterium | reverse complement strand
GGCATATATGGAATGAATTTTAAGTATATGCCTGAGCTAAAATGGGTTTTGGGATATCCAATTATTGTCATGGTTTTAATTCTGAGTTTTATATTCCCATTAATCTATTTTAAAAGAAAGAAATGGTTCTAAAATATTATCAAAATGAGAATAAATACTGCAGCCAACAATGTATAAAAATAATAGCCTTGATAGTAGAAAATTTAAGGAGTTTAGCCCGCTTCAATTTTCGTGTAACTTGACTGGAATAAAGCTCGCAATCGGCTACTATTCTTATACTAACCGTTAAGTAGCTAATCTAACCGTTTTTTTTCTCTAAAAAGTACCTTCCGGTTTTATTCTTCTGCTCCCCATAAACCTGTCTTTGTAGTAGGTATGGTTTAGTGAAGAAATCGTCACTCCTTTTTTTGAGCTGGCATGTGCAAATAACTCGTCACCGATATAAATTCCTACATGACTCGGGCTGACACCACTCCTTGTATCAAAGAAAACCAGATCGCCGAACTGAAGATCATCAACATCACTAATAATTTCACCTTGTTTATACTGCTCTCTTGCGGAACGAAACAGATTAACAGAAAGTGTATTCTTATAAACGTTCTGAGTAAATGCTGAACAATCAATGCCTGATTTTGAATTGCCGCCGTACTGATAAGGAACGTTGAGATATTTTATGATCTCCATTAACATTTTCTCTTTAGGAGTGCCAGTTTCAAAATTATTTTCATCAGTATCTAAATTATATTTGTCCAGCATTACACCAATGTCTACAGCATCGTCATCGGGCAAATCACCCGAATCTTCACTTAAAACATTAGATTCATCATCATCTTCTTCAGATGAATATCTTACAGAAGTATTATTAGTTTCAGAATCATTAGAATTGTTGCCGTAACGGGAGGTGCCTGAAGAAGAACTGCATCCATAATAAAGGAAAATAAAGGATGCACTTAATATCAAATATGTTACCCGATATAACGCATTCACAAATTAACCTAAATAAGTTCTCAAATGTTTGCTTTTGGAGGCATGCCTGAGCCGCCGGATTGCTTTCTCTTTAATCTGCCTCACTCTTTCGCGTGTCAAATTAAATTTTTCTCCAATTTCTTCCAGGGTATTTGCGTGTTCAGTTTCTATGCCGTAATATAATCTAAGTACTTCAGCTTCTCTTTCGGACAATGCTGATAATGCTCTGGCAATTTCAGTTTTTAGTGATTCTGACAGAAGCGTAGTATCAGGAGACGGTTGTTCCTCATTTTTCATCACATCCAACAAACTATTTTCTTCACCTTGAGCAAAAGGTGCATCAACTGAGACATGCTTACTCGATATTTGTAGTGTATCGGATACTTCTTTTACATCCCATTCAAGTTCGTCAGCCAATTCATCTTCACTTGGTTCTCTTTCAAATTCCTGCTCAAGATTACTGTAAGCCTTTCCAATCTTATTTAGTGCGCCTACTCTGTTTAAAGGTAAACGAACGATACGTGATTGTTCTGCAAGTGCTTGTAGAATGGATTGACGTATCCACCAAACAGCATAAGAAATAAATTTAAAGCCGCGTGTTTCATCAAATCTTTTTCCGGCTTTAATAAGTCCAACGTTACCTTCATTTATTAAATCACCCAATGAGAGACCCTGGTTTTGATATTGTTTGGCAACACTTACAACAAACCGCAGATTTGCTTTCGTAAGTTTTTCTAAGGCCGTTTTATCCCCGGTTTTAATTTTAATTGCCAATTCAATTTCTTCTTCCGCCTTAAGAAGATCCACCTTACCAATTTCCTGAAGATATTTATCTAAGGACTGGCTTTCACGATATGTAAATTGTTTGGATATTTTCACCATAATACCAGGTTACTTTTCACTATGGATAGTATCAACTATTCCAACGATTGAGGCATCAACAGGAGCCATATCTACATCTAATGGTATAACAGCTTCTGAAGCCGTAATGTAGAAGATTATCTCTCCCGGTCCGGCTCCTACTGTATCTACAGCAATTATTGGTTCATCAGTTTTTTTATACTCTCCATTCATAGGTTGAACAAACATCAGTTTTAAACTATTTAATGACGGATCCTTTTTTGTAGCCCAAACATTTCCTATTACTTTACCTAAAAACAATTTTTATTCCACTAATAAATTTTATTTAAATGCTCTTAAAACAATATAACTCACCAATATGAACAAACTCTCTTGCTGATTTTTACAGGATAATTCAGATAAAGTAAAATCTACTCATCAACACTATTTTCTATAAGCTGCTTTATCGAAATATCGAGTTTGTCGACTATTGCCATAATTACCGCATCAATAGGTTTATCCTGCGTAAAATGTGTTTGCCTTGATGAACTACCCGTAGCAACTAAGACAACTTCTCCCTCCCCTGCGCCAACACTGTCGACAGCAACAACAAAATCACTCTGTTCATTTAAATCCAAATCCAATTTTCTAACGATAAGAAATTTTGCACCGACAAGATTTTCATCTTTTTTTGTTGACCAAACTGTTCCGATTACCTTTCCTAAAAACAATTGTACCTCTAAATTCTTTGTGATTAATATTTAAATTATTTTTTTCAACTTTTAAAATCTATTACTATCTAAAATAATGTAACATACATCCAATTTACAAGTGAAGATATTCGCTCTTCAATTTTCTTTATGAAATGAATTAAAACATTTTATTATTCATTGAGGAAACTTGTTCCTTTTAAATTATTCTTAACATTAAAGAAATCTGCAACCGTTTTACCAACATCCGAAAAAGTAGCCCTAATACCTAAGTTTTTTCCTTCACTATTTTTAATGTAATAAAGCAGCGGTACATATTCCCTGCTATGATCGGTGCTTGGCGTTGTCGGATCATTACCATGATCAGCAGTTATAATCAGTTTGTCTGTTTCATCCATTCCTGCAAGAAATGATGGCAGAAAATCATCGAACTCTTTTAGTTTATTTGCAAATCCTTCAGGATCGTTTCTATGTCCATAGTAAACATCAAAATCAACTAAGTTTATGAAGATGAAACTGTTGGAAACTTTTTTAGTGTATTCCATTAGTTTTCTGCATCCTTCTTCATTGCTTTTCGATACCACATTGAGCTTTATTCCGCTATTATTGAACAGATCATTTATTTTTCCAATTGCTATTGTATCAATGTTGCTTTCGTAAAGAATATTTAAGATTGTTTTATCAGTAGGATCGAGAGAATAATCTTTTCTGTTGGTTGTACGTTTAAAGTTTCCGGATTCGCCTATAAACGGGCGCGCAATAACTCTTCCAACCAGAAGCGGCGGAACTAATATTTCGTTTCGAACTATCGAACAAATCTCATATAAACGCTTGAGAGGAATTATATCTTCATGAGCTGCAATTTGAAATACAGAATCAGCAGAAGTGTATACTATTGGGAAACCGGTTTTGATATGTTCTTCGCCTAATTCTTTTATTATCTCAGTTCCTGATGCAGCTTTGTTTCCAAGAAAACCTTTCAATCCTGTTTTATGTAAAAAATCGCTCATTAAATCTTCAGGGAAACCATCGGGAAAATATGAAAAATCAGTGTCAACGTACAAACCACCCAATTCCCAATGTCCTGTAATTGAATCCTTACCCTTTGATACTTCCTTTAACTTACCGAACGAAGCTAATGGTTTTTTCTGAGGATTAATTCCTTTTATCGGATTGATGTTCCCCAGCCCCATTTTTTCCAAATTAGGTAGATTCAATCCCCCCAAAGCTTTGGAAATATTGCCTAAGGTATCGCTTCCTTCATCTCCATAGTTTGCAGCATCCGATAATTCACCAATACCAACACCATCAAGTATTATCAGAAAGAAATTATTCATGATCGATTAGAAGAAAAATTGATTAATATCGGAGGAAAATTAATTTATATTCTGAACTGAGTTGCCACCTTTTTCCATAGCTTTTTGTAATGCAATATTGGCTTTTTCAATAACAGCATCCGCATCAACTTTTTTTGTTGTTGAGGCAATACCGATTGATATAGTGTAAGTTGATTGCTTTGAAACTATAGCTATTGGTTTTCTTGCGATTTTTATTCTAAGTTTTTCTGCCCAAACAAATACTCTTTTCGAATCGCAATTAAAGAAATAAACAGCAAAGATTTTTTCATCCAGTCTGCCGAATAAATTTAGAGGAGTCATTTCCTTAGCAATTGTTTTTGAAACCGTCATCAATACTTTTGGTAATGGATCGCCATCAAATAATGATTCCTGATCAAGAAAATCATCTATTCTTACTAAAGCAATAGCACTTTGAACTTTTAATTCTCTTGCTTTGATAAGATCAGCACTTAACCTTTCCTTAAATGTTATTTCGTTTAATGCTCTCGTTTCCATATCAACAGCAGTTAAACTTTCCAGCAGTTTTCTAGTACTATAAGAATAAATG
>JBATTD010000463.1:0-4715 GCA_049670345.1 Ignavibacteriaceae bacterium | reverse complement strand
GTTCATGTATGAGTGTAATACCAATTTCCGAAACAGGAATAGTCCCGGTTACCGTTATGATATTATATTCATTTTTAGTAGGAGAACACCCTAAAAGTAAATTAATCAGGATTGTTGTAAAAAAATATTTTCGTAACATCATACATATCCTCCTATACAAGAATCTATTTATTATTTTCTCCAGTCCAGAACTAAGTTTCCTCCCGGTATTTTTCCTTCGGCAAATGATTTAACTACTTCTTCACTTAATGGTATATTATAACAGAGGACGTGTGAAATATCTCCTATAAAGTTATAACCCATGTAACCACTGTCATCAAGACCTGCTCCTATGTTAAACGTTTGTTCCGGTTTGTCTTGACTAATCATGTTTTCACTCTTCCATTTTAATTTACCATCAATATAAAAATGTGGTTTTCGGCCTTGCAAAATAACAGCAACTGTATGCCATTGGTTATCATTTAAATTTTTATCGATTTCAAATTCCTCCCAACTATCACTAAAGACAAGGTTGGACTCTCTAATGAACAGGATTTTGTTACCCTCACCAAAGTACTTGTCTGCATAGGTATCATCTACTAGTTTGCAATTAGAAAATAATGTACCTCCAACATCAGTACGAAAGCGAATAAGAATAGAAGCATTTCCTTTTCCAATATTTACATCATTCGAAACATATAGCGGTGCTGGTGCCAATAATCCGATATTCGGCTTATCACCATTGTTATTGGGATCGTCACCCAATTCAGTTTGCAAACGACGCAACTCTTTTTTCAATTCTTCAACCGCTTGATTGTATTTTGGATCATTATAAACATTGTTCATCTCAAGAGGATCATTCTCCAGATCATACAACTCCCACTTATCGATGCGATTAAAATAGATAAGTTTGTGTGTATAAGTTCTTACACCATAATGTGGTTCGGTCTCAAAATGTGAATAGTGATATCTGTAATACATCGACTCCCGCCAGTCTGCTGGCTGCTTTCCCATCATTAGCTGTAGGAAGCTGTCCCCTTGCATTTCCGGATGAGGGTTGATGCCAGCGATCTCCATAATAGTTGGAGCAAAATCAACATTTAAAATCATTCCATCGCTTGTTGAACCGCTCTTGATGTGATCCGGCCATCTTACAAGGAAAGGCATTCGAAGTGCCTCTTCATACATGAACCGTTTATCGTATAGACCATGCTCTCCAAGAAAGAATCCCTGATCACCCGTGTACATAACTATTGTATTCTCAGCCAAACCGGAATCATCAAGGTAATCCAGAATCCGTCCAACATTATCGTCGACTCCCTTAACACATCGTAAATATTTTTTCATATATAATTGATACTGCACTTTCCTTTTTACCAAACCTTCAAGATGTTTTGTCTCTTCTTCAAAATTTGTATGGTTGCCCCATTCACTTCCTATGTATTGAAGGGTTTTTTGCAATGCAGTACGATCTTTGTAATCATCAAATAGATTTGGAGGTTCAGGGATTTCAACGTCTTCAAGAAAATTACGATACCGTTCTGCAAACTCCCAAGTATCATGCGGTGCTTTGAAATGACAGAATAGTATGAACGGTTTATCATTGTCCTTCTTACTCTGAAGATATTCTAACGTTTGATCTGCGATAACATCAGATGAATGTCCCTTGTAAATAGTCTTCTTTCCCTGTTCCACCCAACCGCTTGGATGTTCATCCCCTAACTTGATAAATTCAGGATCGTTGTAGTCCCCCTGACCCGGAAGTACCGAAAAGTAATCCAGTCCAACCGGATTTGAAAGTAGATGATATTTACCAATGAGAGCAGTGTGGTATCCAGCTTTCTGCATTATTTTAGGAAGCGTTGGTTGAGTATGATCAAGAGCAGTGAATTTGTAAACACCATTTTTGTGAGAATACTTTCCAGTCATTATTACAGCACGGCTTGGCGTACAGATTGAGTTGGTCACGAAACAATTATCAAAACGCATCCCTTCGTCAGCAAGTCGATCAATATTGGGTGTTGGACAGACATCCTTGAGTATACCACCATAAGCACTGATAGCCTGAGATGTATGATCATCTGACATTATAAAAATAATGTTTGGCCTTTTCTTCTCGGCTGTACAAGCAATGTTAAGTAAGCTGAAGCAGAGAGCAGCAGTTAAAACCAAAAAAGTTCTGATGAAAGTTCGTTTTGAAAAATTATTTTTCACCATACATCCACAAGCACACAATATTTACAAACTAAATTAATATTTTACAAAACTCATTTATTAACAGGTGATAAAGAGAACTTAATAGCTTTATCAGATTTCATTTTGAGCCAGAGAATCAGATCTATTCCGGTATGTGTTTCTTCATATCCAACCCGGAAATTTTTACCAACTTCAACCGATTGACCATCCACCTTTAACTCTACACCTGAGGTACCCCAGTTCTTAACAATAAAAGTCGGATTAATAATCCACATGGGAGCTCCAAATTCACCTATGTCTTCATCTTCCTCAAGAGTAAATTCAAAATCACGAGGACCTCGATCATTCCGGGGTACAATATATGCACGTTGAGCATGATCGTATTTAATTACAGTGTATGATAGTCCCAAACCTTCCATCTGAATCAATGGCGGGGCAATCCATGACCATGCATACGACACAATATCTTTAACCGGATTTTCAGAGTTCGTCATACCCTGAAGATAAACTTGTTCAAGCGTGTTATTAGTTCGACGATAATGCCAGTAATTTACAATGTGTCCAAATGCGGTACTATAACCTTCATCCGGAGGATTACCCCATGTCTGGAATACATGGGGCAAATCGTCTTCCGGCCAATACGGCTGGATACGTGAACCATAAGGCATACCGATAGTGAATGGTCTATACTCAGACTTCAGGTTCACAAGCATAATGTTAGCATCCCGAAAATCTCCGAAATCTTTCGGATAAGGTTTAAAAGAAATTGTTTTGCTTTCACCTTCTGTCAGCCTGTTCTCCGTATGACCACCAATTAAACGGATGAGAGTTAGTGCATCAACCTCAATATCGTCAGTCGGCATGTGTCCATCTTCTCCAAGAACAGCTGCTTCCATAAACTCATGAACAACTCTTGGAGGATCACGGTCAAATCCAAATGGGCGACTAACCGGTGCTAATCCTGTATAAATCTTTACATGCCTCGTGTGAATTCCATCAGGGTAAATGTAAAACCATTCATCCACCCAATCTCCATCACCATATGGCGATCCACTGGGAATATCGGAGTGTGCTATATCTCCTTCTGTGTTACATAAAGCACCGCGTACACGTACCACAATACGGGCATCGGAATGGTGTTCAATCCACATTCTTGCATAGCGATTTTGAAAATCAAATAACGGTTCGAATGAACCGCCGCCAATACGAGGCTCATATGTTTCTGCCCAAAAGTTGGAATATACAATACCGTTTTCAGTTACCATTGATGGAAATGAAGGTAAAATGAAACGCAAACTTGTAGGAAGCAAATCAAAGAATACTTCTACTGCTGTTGCCCTGCCCTCAAGCTTTACAGGTTGCAATGGTCCAACTGCCTTAAATTCCCCTGACACTTCTAACGAGACAACTTCTGTGCTTTCTTGAGCTTGAGCAAAGCTTGCTAGAACAAGAAAGATACTCACCGCTATTAACCACTGTTTATTTAATATCATGTGATATCTCCTGATATCTAGTCATAATTTTTTGCGTTCACACAATTTAATTTATTACAGTAATCGTCCTCTTCAATTTTATATCGCTGGATGATGCTCCGATCATTATTTCGAACCCACCAGGTTCAACAACGTATTCCATATTCTGATTATAATATTTTAATGCATCAGCAGACAACCTTAATTTGACGTTTTTCAATTCACCTGGCATTAAATTTACTTTTTTGAATCCCTTCAATTCTTTTATGGGTCTCGTTACAGAGCTTATAATATCTCTGATGTATAATTGGACAATCTCTTCACCCTCAAATTTTCCGGTATTTTTTAAATCAAAGCTAACAATAGCATACTCGTCTACTTTTATTTCATATTTATTGATTGAGAGATTAGAATACTCGAACTCAGTATAGCTTAGCCCATACCCAAAAGGATATAATGGTGTAGTTTCCTCTCCAAAATAATCGTGTATACCGGTTGATTTTTTACTGTAATACATGGGTAAATGCCCAACAGACCTTGGGAAAGTTAATGTTAGTTTTCCGCTTGGATTCACTTCGCCAAAAAGTGTTTTGGCCATCGCAACACCAGCTTGTTCTCCAAGATACCATGTCTCCAAAACTGCATTAGCTTGTAGATCGATACTATTTATTGTTAAAGGTCTTCCATTTACAAGGCATACAACAGTAGGAACATTTGTATTTAATATGGATTCAACTAAATCATTTTGTTGACCAAATAAATCCAAAGAATGCCTGTAGCCTATAAATTCTCCGCATGTTACAGCTGTACCACCAACAGCGAGAATAACAAGGTCACATTTTTCAGCTACTTCAACAGCCTCTTTTATTCTTTTCATATTTTCTGATGAATCACTAAACGCAAATTCATCGGGACCATCAAGCCAATGACCACTTCCTTCATGAATTCTGCATCCTATTGCTGTAACAACTTCTATTTCGTTTCCGACGTAGTCATTGATACCTTTATAGAAAGTTATGCCGTTCCTGGTATTTTTATGCGAGTAACCACCGAAATGCATTTCGTTAG
>JBATTD010000462.1:0-2528 GCA_049670345.1 Ignavibacteriaceae bacterium | reverse complement strand
CCATAATCAATTGCGTTAAAAAGATCAAACAAAAGCGGCACAGCAGCTTCTGCTCCTGATAAATGAGGTGAACCCCTTCCATCAAAGTTACCCATCCATACACCAATTGTGTAGTTTTGGTTGAAACCAATTGCCCAGGCATCTCTTTTGCCGTAAGATGTTCCAGTTTTCCAGGCAAATTTCGGAAGCTCAGAATAATTGGATAGATCAACAATATCGTTTCGGTTACTTCCTGATAATATCTTTGCAACTAAGTAAGATGAAGATGGAGAAAATACTTTCACACCAACATCTTCATAAATTTGATCTTTAGTGTAAGCAAGCGGATGCAATTCTCCATTCCGGGCAAAAGCAGTAAACAATCTTGTTAGTTCAGCAAGAGTAACACCACAGCCGCCTAAGATAAGCGATAATCCAAGTCTCTTTTTCCTGTTCGATATCTCATCAAACCCACTGCCTTCGAGTAGGTTGATAAAATTTTCCAACCGAACTTTCCTTAATAATTTTACTGCAGGAATATTCAGTGAATTTTCCAATGCAAATGAAGCTGAAATATTTCCATAAAATTTTAAATCGTAATTCTCCGGCTCGTAACCATGAAAGTCTGTTGGAATATCCTCTATTTTCATCTGTGGAGTAAGTATGCCTTTATCAAATGCATGAGCAAACAATGCTGCCTTTAATGTTGAGCCGGGAGACCTTATTGAAGTAATTCCGTTCACCTGCCCTGAAATTGAGACATCATTAAAATCAGCCGAGCCGCAATAGCCAACAACAGATGAAGTTTTATTATCGATAATTAATACAGCACCGTTTGTTATTCCTTTTAAGAAAACCCTGTTAATGTGATTCAGTAATAATTCTTCCGCAGTTTGCTGAATGCGAAGATTCAAGGTTGTTTTAATCCTATCGCCATCATAATTATCTTTTACAAAATATGTGAAGTGTGGTGCAAGAGATGGTATAGCATAACGATGAGTTTCTATCGGTTCATCCAAGGCATCATTCAAATCACTTAGCGGAAAAGTATTTTCATTTTTAAAATAATTAATCCAATAATTTCGAACTCTAAAAATGTCAACGTTATATCTGTCCAACCGTCGCGAATTCGGATTGTTAGGAATCGCACACAGTAAAATTGATTGAGCTAAACTTAACTGATTCGTCGGTCTGTTATAATAAATGTATGATGCTGACTTAACACCTTCTATGTTTCCACCAAAAGGCAATAAGCTTAAATATATTTCAAGTATCTCTCTTTTGGAATAGTGGAGTTCAAATTGTACTGCTCTTAACATTTCAATCAGCTTGTTAAAATGTGTCCGCTCTCCTGGTTCAAGCAAACGAATAACCTGCATTGTAATAGTTGATGCACCGGAAATTCTTTTTCCGCTTGCAGCATTAGAATAAATTGCACGTACAATTGAAAATGGGTTAACACCAAAATGCCAGAAGAACCAGCTGTCTTCTTTCTCAATGATTGCTTTTATAAGTTCAGGAGATACTTCATCAATATCAGTCCGCAGCCGCCATTTATCATCTTCAGTAAGATAAGCTGAAATAAGTGTACCATCATCTGCTATAATTTCTTTCGAATATTGTTTGAGAGAGGTTGGAGGATACAACAGATCGAAAAGAAACAATAACACAAAAACGGCGAGTATGATGTTTACCGTTTTCGAACGAAAATATTTTTCAATAGATTTAATATTCATCTGTCTTTCCAATCATTCTTATCCAGTCATTCCAGCCCTGCCTGTCTGGCAGGTAGGATGTTCGGAATCTGAATCTCACTGTAACAATCTGATTACCAACGCTCCGCCTGCAGCGGCTTGCGGGAATGACTCCATAGTATAATCATTTCACTTTTTCATGTCATTCCGGCCCTGCCTGTCCGGCAGGCAGGTTGTCCGGAATCTAACTAACTAGCTCATCATATAAATCTCTAAAATCAGGATTACTTTTTGATATTAATTCTATCTTTTCCTTCCTACTTAAATTTTTAATTTGCTTTTCCCTGATTATAGCGAGTCGTGGTTCACTAAAAATTCATAATGAACTAATTTGTGGATATTATATTTTGCAGTAAATGAACTTGGAACAAGATTATTCTTATGTTCATAAACTCTTCTTAACAGATCATTTGTAACACCAGTATAGAGTGTCGGACGTTTGTTAGCCATTATGTACACCGAAAATAACTTATCCATTATTATGTTCTTCTATTTCTTTTTCCAAAGTGCTACATTCTTTTATATAAGATTCCCGACGCTCCGCCTGCGACGGCTTGCGGGAATGACATTTAACTAAAATCCGTTCATATAACCTTTTACTGTTCCCATCTTGGCAAAATCTTAATAACATCCGCACCGTTGTAAGAATGAAATTCCTGATCGTACATTGCTTCTGCACCTATTACCGGCAATTGATAAGATCCCTGATTAACAACCCTCAATAAATAAAAAAATTCTCTCGTTCTATTTCTATCAAGATTTGTAAACAACAAAAGCCGGTCATCCCTAATATCC
>JBATTD010000461.1:0-5849 GCA_049670345.1 Ignavibacteriaceae bacterium | reverse complement strand
ACAGCGTTTCCTTTAAGTGTTAGAAGGTAACCGCTTAAATTTTTCAGAAAGTATTTGTAACTTGATTTGGGAAATAAGGTAATGGTTGAATTTGGATTTCCGTTATTTGCCAAGTATTCAAATATTTTTTCCTCCCATCGTTTAACAAAATTCTTCTGTTTTATTTCTCTTACTTGCTCCATCATTCTGGTTATAAGAATAAAAAGAATCAGCAAATAGATTGAGGTTAAGAGAATGAAGATAACGGATATAACATGTCCCGTACTGCTTAGAAATTCTAACAAAAAATGCTCCGTTTATGGTAATAATTTTAGAATTAACAGAGCAGTTTGACAAGTATTATGCCAGAGCCTTACGTATTCGTGTCGTTAGTTCGTCTGTGGAAAAGGGTTTTTCGATGTAATCAACAGCACCGGAATTGAATGCCTGCATCACTTTTTGCTCTTCGCCATGAACTGTTAGCATTATTACAGGAATATTTTTCACTTTGTCGTTACTTTTTAACTCCTCTAATACTGTCATTCCATCCTTAACAGGGAGCATCAAATCCAGCAGTATCAATACCGGTTTTTGTTCTATAGCTTTTTCCAGAACATTTTCACCGCTGTTTAAAAGTATAACGTCAAATCCCTCTTTGGATAGTTTAAAATTTACAAGACGAGCAATACTTTCCTGGTCTTCGGCGTAAATGATTTTTGTTTTTTTTGTGTCTGAATTTGCCACAAGTAAGTTTTGAATAAAGTGTAAGTATAAAATTAATTGGTGTTAAATTTATATTTTCTGCAGAACTATTCCAATATTTAGATATACCAATTATTGTTTATGCAAAAACAGAAAGGATGTTACTGCAAGAAAGCTTTTATATTAAAGTTGAGATGTAATATAATATTTTTGTTATGCGGGATATTATATTATGAGATTTGCAATAATTCTTTAAATTACATTATCCATTAATTCTGAAAGGATTTTCAATGAAAATTTTTAACGAAATCGTAGAATGGCTTAACACTAATCATGATCTCGCATACTCGATCATCCGAATGTTTTTAGGTGCTGCTCTGTTCGTACGAGGTTTAATTCTCCTTTCCGATCCTGCAGCAATTAGTGAGTTAGCCGGACTAAATAATTTATACTGGTGGTTTTCTTACATAACTATAATCCACATTATTGCCGGCTTACTATTAACACTTGGACTGTTAACCCGTATTGCAGCACTTCTTCAAATCCCGATTCTCGCAGGTGCAGTTTTTTTCATTCACCTTGATCAGGGTTTGATGAGTGGAGAGCAATCACTGGAATTGAGTGTTTTGGTTCTTGTTCTTCTGATCCTTTATTTTATTTTCGGATCAGGTACCCTATCTTTAGATCATTTCTTTGCTGGGAGAAAACCAAAGTTTCAAGGCGAAACAAACTTAGAAGTTTCTACCTGATCATGGTTAAAGTAATCTAAAAGTAAAATACATAAAAATGAAACAACAAATAATTGAAACCTGGTATATCAACAACAGGGTAAACCTGATGTTGATCGATGAAATTAATACTGAAGGGATGAATTGTACTCTATCTAAACGTGGAGGTAGAAATGTTGCACTTCAATTTGCTCATATCCATAATAATAGAATATACAGATTTGAAAAATATGCCAAAGATCTGTTGAAAGGACAAAGCAGGATCGATCCGAATGGTAAAGTTGATAAAGAATTGTTAAAAAAACAATTAACCCTATCCGCAGCGGCCATGGCTAAATGGATTGAAAGAGGAATTAATGACGATGGTAAAATTAAAGGGTTTAAAAGAGGGGTAGTCTCACAATGCTCGGATATTTGATAAATCATGAAGCACATCACCGCGGCAGCATTCTGTTAACTCTGAAACAATGCGGGCATCCAATTTCTAAGGAAATACGTGACAGGATTTGGGCATGGAATCAGATTTAGTTGATCAAGAAAAATCATCTTTCCATTGGTAGTTATATTTTGTTCCGATGGGATGATTTTATTATATAATTTTCTTCTTATAATTATTTAATTTTAGCAGCATAATTATCTAATTTTATCTTGATAAATAAACAGGAAAGTAATTTGAGTAAGGTTTATTTCCCATCAGATTCATATTATACTAACAAAGATATGCCCCGTAAATTGTTAGACAGGATAGCACTAAACACCCGTTTCTACTTTATGACAAGATATATTTCTATAATTTTAAGGGACCGTAAAGTTGGATTAGAAGGAAATTATGATAAAGAAACCTGGGCAGCATCTTCGAATGATATTTTTAGGTTGATTGAAGAGTGCGGAGGCAGATTCAATATTACAGGATTGGATAGCCTACATAAATGTAAAGATCCTGTTGTTTTTATAAGTAATCATATGAGTACACTTGAAACTATGGTATTCCCGGGAATAATTGCTCCTGTTATGGATATTACTTTTATTGTTAAAGAGAGTCTTGTGGAACATCGATATTTTGGTCCGATTATGAAAGCCAGAAAACCGATTATTGTAGGTAGAACAAATTCACGAGAAGATTTCAAGAAAGTGATGACAGAAGGTCCTGAGTTATTAGCGAAAGGAATATCAATAGTCGTATTTCCGCAAAGTACAAGGAAAGATGAATTTATTCCATCGGAATTTAACTCTCTCGGTGTAAAACTGGCAAATAAGGCAAATGTTAATGTTATTCCGGTTGCAATAAAAACAGATTTTTGGGGACATGGTAAGTTCTTAAAAGATCTTGGTCCCATACATCGTAATAAACCAATTTATATGGATTTCGGTAAACCAATGGAAGTAAGTGGTTCGGGAAAAGTTGAACATGAAAAGATAATTGAATTTATTTCTTCATCCTTAACTAAATGGGAAGGAAAGGTTGAAAGAAGGTAATTTAATTTCTCGCAAATTGATTGTACTCTGAAACGAGCATGAAAAAACATTTACACATAAAAAAAATGATAGTAATGCGAGTTCCATCTGACCAAAATAAGAAATTATAAACATATGAAAATACATATTATCCATAACTGAAAACAGATTTTTAATTTCAATTAAATTTATCGGTACAACAAAATCTCCCTTTTTTATTTATTGATACAATTCTATTTTTACTAATAATTTTATTGTTTAATTTCTACTCTAAATTTTTATTGATCTGCTGAAAAATAATTAATGAATTACAAATTTATTTCTGATAAACCAAAATGCTTTTGCGGCGTTTTCGGAATTTCTGGTTCACCAACATCTTCTCTAGAAACATATTATGGATTGCATGCTTTGCAGCACAGGGGACAGGAAGCTTGCGGAATAGTAACAAAAAATGTTTCTGAAAAAGGTAAATCTATTTTTCTCATTCACAAAGGTGAGGGATTGGTTTCAGAAGTATTTGGTGATCAAACTATTTTATCCGATGAACTGAAGGGGAGTTCTGCAATCGGTCATAACAGGTATTCTACAACTGGTTCATCAAAATCGCTCAAAAACATTCAGCCGTTTGTCGTTAATTACAGACTTGGAAACCTTGCCGTTGCACACAACGGAAATCTTACAAATGCCAAAGAATTGCGAGAGGAACTTGTTAATGAAGGTGCAATCTTTCAAACAACAAGCGATACAGAAGTTATTCTTCACTTAATTGCGCGCAGCAGGTTAGATGATCAGGTTGATCAGATAAAAGAAGCTATCAGTATAATTCAAGGCGCATTCAGTTTGGTTATCCTAACTGATGATAAACTTATTGCCGCAAGGGATCCGCATGGTTTTCGTCCGCTATCAATCGGTAAATTAAACGGTTCCTTTATTATTGCATCCGAAACGTGTGCTTTCGATGTTTTAACTGCTGATTTTTTAAGGGAAGTGGAACCTGGTGAATTGGTTGTTATTGATAACGATACTTTAAATAACGGCGAAATAAAATCATTTTATTTTAATAATGATCTTCCCGCTAAAAAGCATTGTGTGTTTGAGTATATTTATTTTTCACGACCAGACAGCTTTATCTTTGGACACAACGTTGATAAAATGCGAAGACGTTTAGGCAAATCGCTTGCACGTAACCATCCTGTTTATAATGAGGATGAAAAAAAGGTCATTGTTATAAGCGTACCGGACAGTTCGAACACAACTGCACTCGGTTACCAAACCGAGCTTGAAAAACTCGGTGTTAAATGTAGATTAGAAATTGGATTAATACGAAGCCATTACATCGGAAGAACATTTATTCAGCCCGGTCAAAGTAACCGTGAGATAGGTGTAAGAATAAAATTCAATACAGTTAAAGGCGTTTTGGAAGGAAGAACAGTTGTTATTGTTGATGATTCTATAGTAAGGGGAACAACATCAAAACAATTGGTAAAACTTATTAGAGAAGCAAATCCTAAATCAATTCATCTTCGTATCTCCTCACCTCCAATTACCCATCCGTGTTTTTACGGAATGGATTTTCCAAGTAAAGAAGAATTAATTGCTCATCGTTATCACAATAACATAGAGGAAATAAGAGAATATTTAGGAGTGGATACATTACACTACCTAACAAATGATGAAATGCTCGAAGCGGTTTCTGAAGCCGGTAAAGATAATTTTTGTCATGCATGCTTTTCCGGTAATTATCCGGCACCTGTTGACGTGAACTTCAATAAGGAAATATATGAAGTATAATTTCTGGTTCATCCTGATAGGGGTATTACTTACCATATCTAATCTTTATTCACAAAGCACTTACTTTATTAAGTATAAAAACAGTGTGGCAATTCAGGAGATGGATTATAAAGTTACACAACAAAAACTCATTCCTTCTGGAATTAATTCTCCCCTTGATAAGGAATTAATATCTGTTGATTACCTTGCTAAGGGATTAGCAAGAGAAGATGAAATTCTCTCAAGAATAATTAAAGTATCTTTTGAAAAATCCGTTCTCGAAGCAAACATTAATAATTTGAAGGTAAGTGATCCTGAAATAGAATACATTCAAAAATCAACTAATTATAAGATTGATATTGTTCCTAACGATACTTTATTAAGTGAACAATGGGCGCTCGAAAAAATTCAGGCATTTGATGCCTGGGATAAAACTGAGGGAGTTGACACGGTTCTTCTTGCAGTAATAGATACGGGAATTGATTATTTGCATCCCGATCTTCAAAATAAAATTTACCTAAATACTGGAGAGATTGGAATTGATGTAAATGGTAACTATAAAACGCTAAACGGAATAGATGACGACGGTAACGGTTTTGTAGATGATTTTCGCGGCTGGGATTTTACAGACCGTGTTGGGTTTCCATTCGATTCGAGCGGCGGTGATTATCTCGACTGGGATAATGATCCAATAGATGAACACGGGCACGGAACTTATATTGGTGGTATTGCTGGTGCCGAAGTTAACAATATAATAGGTATTGCAGGTGTTGCACCAAAAATTCAAATTGTGAATTTACGTGCCTTTGATCCAGCCGGCTTTGGTGAAGAAGATGATGTTGCTGCTGCTATTCTTTATGCTGTGCAGATAGGTGTTAAAGTTATTAATATGAGTTTTGGTGATAACGCTTTTTCATTAGTGCTAAGAGATGTAATAAAATTTGCATTTGACCGGGGAGTCGTTCTCATTGGAAGTTCTGGTAATTCCGGTTCTACTGCTCCCCATTATCCATCCGGCTATTCAGAAGTAATATCAGTTGGTAATTCAACCATAGATGATTTTGTTTCAGGCAGTTCCAATTATGGATCAACTCTCGATTTGGTTGCTCCGGGTTCTTCGATCGTTACTACGGCTAGAAATAATAACTATGCATCTATAAGCGGTACATCGGCTGCTACTCCTCACGTTGCTGCCACTGCAGCATTAATTCTCTC
>JBATTD010000460.1:0-6960 GCA_049670345.1 Ignavibacteriaceae bacterium | reverse complement strand
GTTTAGAGAATCGAGTAAAATTATTTTATCGCCCGAATTGTTTAAAGCCGGAAGGTTACTAAAAACAACCGGGGAAAATATGTTATAATAGTTAACTATCGAAGTATCATCTGCAAATACAACGTACTCACCTGGATTTATAATCAATGAGTTGAGAACAATCTTAACAGTATCGGAATTATCGGCAACCTGATAATTATTTAGATCAATCACTTTATTGCCGCGGTTATATACTTCAATCCATTCCGGCTGCGGTGACTCAGGAGAATACATAAATTCATTTATTGTTAGATCGTTTCTAATTTCATTAATTGTAGTGCCGATAATATTAGAGAATGCAATGTTGTTGGTTGTATCATCATCCAGCGAAGTTATTACAGTGCTTATAAAATAATTTAAGCCAAGCACAAAATCATTTGCAGTAAAATTAAAAAACGTACTATCGCCCGAAGGCAATGCAGTTCCAATTTGTGTTGCAATCAATTCTGAAAGATGTGCGATTGAATCAGCGTTAACATCTCTGTAAAGATTAACTTCAAAGTTTTGTGATTGATTTAAACCATTATTTAAAACAGAAATATCAAATTCAATCTCTTCACCAATAATTCCGTAGTCTTTAGTAGGTATAAATGATGAGATTGTAAGATCGTCATCTTTTATGGTTATAGAATTTATTCTTCCCGGAGTTGCTTTGTTCTGACTTATTGATGTTCCCCAGTTAGATGGTTCATTGCTGTTACCATCAGCAGAAATTCTTTCAAGCGATTTACCGCCGGAATTTCCGCCCCAATCAGGCGAGTAAAAAACGCTGTCAATAAGCACATCGAGTGAATCCTTTATCACAATTGCATCGCCTGAGTTATTGAGAGAAGGAAGATTAAGCTGAATCACTTCCGATGGTATATCATAAAAATTTATTATTGAAGAATCTTTTGTTAAAATAACAAATGAGTTGGGAGGAATAAATTTATCTTCGGTTGTTATTGTTACTGTAGTTGTTAAATCGGAAATTGTCCATTCCTTAAGATTTAATTGAGAGGAGGTCCTGTTAAACAGTTCAACCCATTCGGGCTCGCCTGAAGTTGGTTCATACATTAATTCATTTAAAACAACATCATTAAAATAATTTCCAGGCGGAAAAACTATAAATGCATCTATCAATTCATTATTTAAAAGATTTTCATCTTCACTAAGAATAACCCTTGAAATTATTTGGTAATCACCTGCCGTAAGTGAAGACATAATTGTACTAACTGTTACTGAATCCCCCGAAGCAAGGTTTGATAAGTTTTGTGAGAAAATTAATTCTCCCGGGTCGGCGGTTGAATCAAAATCAGCATCGTTATAAATTTCTATAGAGTAACTTGCCGCATTTTCGATTCCTTTATTTTTCACTTTTGCAAAAATACTAACATCGTCTCCCTCGGTTGGGATGACGGGAGAAAATGTTAAAGAGTTCATCTCTAAATCAAAGCTCAATGGCGTTACGGAATTTTGATATCCCGGCGTTCCGTTTGAGTTAAGTGAGTTCTCCCAATTCGATTGAGAATTATTCCCGGTCATTTCAATCTTTTCATCAGAAAAAGATGCGCTGTTATCTGCTGAATAAGTGTATGCCTGAAGTGTATCATCTGCCGGGGAAAGAAGCCATACAGGACGATCGGATGTGTTAGCCATTCCGGTTGAACCGAATGAATTATCTGAAATTTTTAAAACCAGGGCTTCAGGCGGGATCATGTCATCATATATTCCCGAACCAAAAGGATAATCACCTTCAAATATTACAGCAAAACTTTTTGGCGGTAAAACAGTTCCTTCTCCCGCTTCAATGATAATATCAGGAGATGAAGTCGAGTATTTTATTTGATAACCGTTTAGGTCGATGCTTTCTGTTTCATTAAAATTATAAAGCTCAATAAATTCATTTGGTCCGGAAGTTGGGAAGAACATTATCTCGCTAAATATTAATGTGGAATCAGTTTGCGCAAAAATGAATGAACTGAACAGTAAAAATGCAACAAGGAATTTCTTATCCATTAAAAAACGGTTTCTAATCTTTAATGTTAGATGGTTTCTTTATCGAAATGTATTCAAATAAAAATTCCGGCACAATACGCATAAACTTTGCACCTAGTACTGATGGCAAGGGAAATTGAATAATACGCTTTTCTTTTTTTATTCCACCGATGATAATTTTTGCAGCCTTTTCCGCACTCATTAAAAACGGCATTGGGAACTTATTCTTACCTGTCATTGGAGTTTCAACAAATCCGGGTTTAACGGTTATTACTTTAACATTAAATGGTTGTAATTCTACTTTTAAATTTTCCAGCAAAATTGTAGCTGCGGCTTTACTTGCACAATAAAATCCGCTTCCCTGCCAGCCCCGTGAATCGGCGAGACTTGAAACACCGACAATCATTCCGGCTTTGCGCTTAATAAAATCAGGCAGGAGATTCTCAACACAGTTTACAATTCCCAAAACATTTACATCAAAAGTTTTTTTAGCATTTTCATAATTATAATCCTCTGCACTCGATTTGCTGCCAACACCGGCATTCAGAATTGCGATATCAACTTTTTTAAAATGTTCTCTAATCTCTGTAAAAACCTTTTTTACTTCATCCGGCTTTGCAACATCACATACATAAGTCTTAATGCTTGGATTTTTAGTTTTTATTTGTCCGGCTAACTCATCAAGAAGCTCTCCTCTTCTCGCAAGCAGTGCCAGGGAACAATTTTCTTCGGCAAGCATTTTTACTATCGCTTTGCCAATGCCGGTTGATGCGCCGGTTATTAAAATTACTTTATCTTTAAAGTCCATGGTTTATTTTATCTTGTTTGATTATTTTTATTTAATTAATTTACTGTTAGAAACTAATAATAAAATAGGTTATTATTCACAATAAACCTGCCTGTGGCAGACAGGTTTATTGAGATGTTATGTGCAATTAAAAAGATAATGGTAGAATTACCCAAAACATTAAGAGCACCTCGAATAGATGAAGTTCCAATGAATTCACGCAAAAAGATAATCTTGTACAATCCGAAAACAGTATTCTTCGATATGCCTCTTGCATTATTAGCTATAGGTTCGGTCATTGATGTGGAAAAATATGAAGTAATTATTATTGATGCCCGGGTGGAAGAGAATGTTGTTGAGTTGATTGAACAGCACATCCATAGTGCTATATGCTTTGGTGTTACAATAATTACTGGTGCTCCGATTAAAGATGGGCTGTATATCTCTAAAAAAGTTAAGGAACTCGCTCCTGATGTACCCGTAATATGGGGTGGTTGGCACACCTCCCTTTTTCCTGAGCAACCCATCGAAGATCATATCTTTATCGATATTACGGTTCAGGGACAAGGAGAAGAAACATTCAGGGAATTAGTTGAGCACTTAGATAAAGGAATTCCATTGGATGATGTAAAGGGTATTACATATCGCAACAATGAAGATGTAGTAAAAAACCCGCCCCGTCCAATGGCTGCAATGGATAGTTTTGACAGGGTCAATTATGATCTAATAAATGTAGAAAAGTATTTTGAGAAAAAGGGGAAAAGACAATTCGATTTTATTTCTTCTACAGGTTGTTATTTTAGATGCGCTTTTTGTGCAGATCCTTTTGTTTATGAAAGAAAATTTACTGCGATTCCTTCTGCAAAAATGGGAGATGATTTAGAATACTATTATCGGAAATACAGATTCAGCGATCTAAATTTCCAGGACGAAACTTTTTTTACGTATGCCGAAAGAATTGAAGAATTCGCAAAAGAGTTGATTTCCAGGAAGATAAATATTTCGTGGGCAGCTACTATGAGAGCTGATCAAGGAGAGAGGTTAACTGATAATATATGGAAACTTTGTAAACAATCTGGATTAAGAAGATTGCTAATTGGTGTAGAGTCAGGTTCCCAGGATATGATGGATTGGATGAAAAAAGATATTAAACTAACGCAAGTATTCTTCTGTGCCGAAAAATGCAAGGAATTAGATGTCTCAGTTATTTTCCCATTCATAGTTGGCTTTCCGGAAGAAACAGATGACAGTGTTGCAGACACTGTTAAAATAATTAAACAACTCAATAGCCAAAGTCCCAATTTTAACACACCTGTTTTTTATTTCAAACCATACCCTGGTTCTACAATTACAAAAGAAGTTGTCAACAACGGTTATCTACTTCCTGCATCAACAGAAGAGTGGGGCGATTTTGACTATATCGGCTCGTCAGGTCCATGGGTAAGTAAAGAGAAAGAAAAGTTTTTTGAAGACTTTAAATTTTACCTAAAGTTAGGGTATGGAGGAAAACGCGGAGTATTTTTTTATCCACTTAGAAAAATGGGTCAGTTGAGATGTAAGAATGATCAATATAAATTTCCGATAGAAAAATTCATTATTGAGAAAATCAGGACTAAGCTACCTTTATCCTGAGAGAAGAAACGATTGATTATTATTTAATTAGATGTTTTAGTTTAAGATTATAAGTATAATTGTGATGAGAATTTAATTATTAATGGTGGGGTTTTAAACTTTGCAATTTTGAAACAATTCATTATTTTACATCAAAAATTATTCCAATATTAGAATTTTATGATAATTTCAGTTAAAGATATTATGGTTCGCAATGAAATTGCAGATACGCCTTTTTTTTGTGATTTAAATAAATGCAAAGGGGCCTGCTGTACATTTGAAAGCAAATATGGTGCACCTTTAAGGCAGGACGAAATCGGTAAAATTGACAATATTCTTGAAATCGCGATGCAATATCTTTCGCAGCGAAACATTGATGAAATTGAAGAGAGCGGATTTTATATTGAAGAGGATGATGAACTGCTAATAAGTAGCATTGATAACAAAGAATGTGTCTTTGTTTATTACGAAAACGAAATAGCTAAATGTTCAATTGAAAAAGCATTCGTTGAAGGAAAAACAGATTTTAAAAAACCAATTTCCTGCCATCTTTTTCCAATAAGAATATCCGACTTTGGAGGAGATGTTCTTAGGTTTGAAAAATTTGATGAATGTAACCCGGCAATGGAAAAAGGAGCCGGAGAAAATGTTACTGTAGCTGAATTCTGTGAAGAAGCGTTGGAACGGCATTACGGTGAACAATGGTATTCAGATTTAAAGAAAGCAATCGGAAGGTAATATGTTATCACTAAACCAGAGATTATCACAACAGCAAAAACTTTCACCGCAGCAAATACAATATCAAAAACTGCTGCAGTTAAATACACTTGCTCTTGAACAAAGAATAAAAACAGAACTTGAATTGAATCCTATTCTGGAAGAGGATTATGAACTCAGCCAGGAGCAGGAGGATAAAGAAAAAGATGACGAAATTGAAGATGTAGATCCGGATAAAGAAGAATTTGAATTAGAAGACTTAATGAATGATGATGACTTCGATCATGAAAGAGTGAATCGTAGCAATGATGAAGAAACTTTTCAGCCGTTAGCACCTGTGCGCGAAACACTCTATGAGTATCTTTTAGAACAGCTTAGATTACTTGCACTTGATGATGACCTTACTACACTTGGTGAGGAGATAATCGGCAACCTTAATAAAGATGGATACTTGAAACGCTCGCCTGATGAGTTATTGGAAGAACTGGAATTATTTGAACATATAAAAATTGATCATGAAAAAGCCGAAGAACTGCTGCATACTATTCAGCATTTTGATCCAATCGCCATTGCTTCAAGAAATCTTCAGGAGTGCCTGCTTATTCAGCTTAGAGCTTTAAATGAAGCTGATAAGTATTACAAATTTCTTGCTCAAAAAATGCTGGAAGAACATTACGATGATTTTACGAAAAGACGCTTTGAAGCATTAAAACAAAAAATGAACCTGACCGATGAATCACTGAAAAAAACAGTTGAACTTATTCAAAGCTTAAACCCCAAACCCGGAGAAGGAAACCTCGAATCAGTTGAGATGAATCAGATAACACCTGATTTTGTTTTAGAAAAAGTCGAGGAAAATTTTATCATCACACTAAATGATAGAAGCATGCCTTCGGTTACAATTAGTAAACAATATCTTGAAATGTTCACAATGAAAAAGAAAAAAGGTAAAAAAAAGAATTCAAGAGATAAGGAAACCTACAAGTTCCTTAGAGAAAAATTTGAATCTGCCAAATGGTTTATCGCATGTATTCAGCAAAGAAGAGAAACCCTTCTTAAAATAATGCAGGCAATACTTGAAAGACAGTACGAATTTTTTGAAAAGGGCGCAAAATTTTTAAGACCGATGATTTACAAAGACATAGCTGAAGCAATAAATATGGATATCTCAACAATCAGCAGGGTTGTTAACGGTAAGTATGTCCAAAGCCCGATGGGCATTCACGAACTCAAATATTTTTTCAGCGAAGGACTGGCAACCGATTCCGGCGAAGAAGTTTCCAATAAACATATTAAAGAACGATTAAAGGAAATAATTGATGTCGAAGATAAAAAGAAACCTTACAGTGATGATAAACTTGCAGAGTTGTTAAACAAAGAAGGCATTCACATTGCAAGGCGCACTGTTGCAAAATACCGTGAACAACTTCGTCTTCCTGTCGCGCGTCTCAGAAAAGAATTGTAATGCCCTACGTAATCGATGTCTTAATTATCTCCCTTTTATTCGCTGTTTATGCCTGGATACATTCAGTGCTTGCCTCAAACAAAGTTAAGGAGAGTATTAAAAAAAACTTAGGCACTCTAATTGCCTTTTACCGATTGGTTTATAACTTGTTCGCTATAGTTTCACTATATCTTATTTACGAATTGTCACCCAAACCGCATGTAATTATTTACGATCTGCCAAATCCTTATGATGTACTTATCCTGATTCCTCAATTTATTGCACTCATCGGGCTTTTATGGTCATTTAAATATATTTGTATCAAAGAATTTTTAGGTATCAATCAGATTGAACGGTATATCCTAAAAAAATATTCCTCTGATCT
>JBATTD010000459.1:0-4365 GCA_049670345.1 Ignavibacteriaceae bacterium | reverse complement strand
TTATTAAACAGAAACCTGAAAATGTCGAACTGATTTTAACGGGTCGTTATTGTCCCGACAAATTGTTAGACAAAGCTGACTTAGTTACGGAAATGAACGAAGTTAAGCATTATTATCAAGAGGGAGTTACATCACGAAAGGGAATTGAATCTTAGAAGTGTAAAAAGTACTAAGAAGAAATAGATTTAAGGAACAGTTTCGGAGGTGGATATTATCAGTTCATATTCTTGTTTAGTAATCGCTTAATCAATGTAACTTTCTCAGTTGCATCAATTTCCGAGTAATAACCTAAAGATTTTTGCAGCCAATCAGTTTTCCCACTTTCATTACCCATTTCAGCGTTAAGCAACCCCAATTCAAAAGATGTTTCAGCAATATTCCGTGTATTTTTTAAACTCTTATTCATTCGCAGACTATTTAGAAGGAAGGTCTCTGCATCATGGTAGTTTTTCCTGCTTCTCTCTATTATTCCTTTTACCCTGTATATATCTGCGGATGTTAGTTTATCATCCGTGGCATTGCTAATATCTAAAGCTTTATCGGCAAACCCGGCGGCATTTCTTATATCATTTTTTGCAACCAGTATTTGCGATTTGGCAAGATAAATAACACATAAGATTGACATAAAGCGACCTCGCTTCGCGATCTCAATTCCTTCATCAAAAGATTTAAGTGCTGATTCATGATCACCCGATTCGAGGTACACCATACCAAGATTGTGTCTTGTTTCTGCAATACGCCTGTTGTTTCCGAGTTTAATATAACCTGCCAAAGCCTTTTTCAGGTGTTTTATCGATTCATCCTTATTTCCCTTAATATTATCTATTATTCCCAAATTCATATCCAGGTTAGCAGCTAATTCCAAATCTTTTACAGGATTAAGCAGCAACAGACTATTGAGGAAATGGTCTTTCGCTTTCGATAAATCTCCACGTTCGCCGTAAATTGTTCCTAATAAATTTTCACAATTTGCCTGACCGCTATTGTCATTTAATTCTCTGTAAAACGATGCTGCGGCTTCAATTGTTCTTAAACTTTTCTGCCAATCGGCTCTTCTGCTAAAAACATCTGCCAGGCCCAGCAGAGATTCTATCTTATGTAAAGTTTTACTGCTATGAGTTTTTACTTTCCGGAATATCTCGTTGGCAAGATTTAATCTGCCGCCTGAAAGACAAAGCTGACCAAGATCTAACAGAAATTCATTGAAGTTATCTTGCTGTAATGCTTTTTCTGACAAAGTAATTGATCTGTCAATTTTAATTCGTTCACTATAATTATTATTTTCTATCTGTAACTGATTCAGGTAAAAATTATTAATTATCCGGGGAAGTTTGTTATTTCCTTCTTTGGGAAGATTAAGGTTCAGATTCAAGTGATTTAACTTGCTATCTCCAAGATATTGTTCCAGAAGACTGTCGAGTTCTTTTTTAAAATTATTTGTTGAGGTTTCCATTATTATCCTTTAAATAAAATCATTGTACAAATCCATATCTTGAAAAATGATCTAACTCGGCATATCTAACAATTAAAAGCCCAGTTTCAACATCCATATCTATAGATTCATATTCGCAAGGATGATATGATCCATCAGGTGCTATATAAACAAAATCCAGAGTTTCCTGATTTACATTTGATAAATCTACTCCAAGATATCTAAGGGTATATTTAACAGGCACATTAAATTGCAAAGTTGGTCCTAAAGTCATTACGGTTGACTCACTATCAAATGTTTTTTTAATGTATTTTACACCACTGAAGGCACCTGGTTCGAAAAGTAGTTGAGAGCTACATCGAACACGGCCAAACGGCCCACCTCTAAAATTGAATGCAGCATAAAAAGTTCCGCCATCGTCACCATTAATTGCCTTAGTCTTTGTCATTAGAGTTTCAACTGTTATACCGCCAGATGCAGTAGGAAGTGATATCAGTTTTAACTGATTATTAGTCGAATTGCTAACCGGTGATATTAGTTCCGCTTCCTGATTACATCCGAAGAAGAAGAGAGAAACTAAAGCTGCAAGTGTTAATAATTTTTTCATTTTATTTTCCTATAATTAGATTATTTTATAATAAATTTTTAATAAAATTATCTTACAAAAGCATAACGTACACCAGGGGGAGTCTGATCTGTAGGTGCACTAATTATTGCGTTCCTGACTTTAAGCCAGTTTTCCTTGCTATTCAATTGAAGAGTTTCAGATTCAGTTCTCATTATTTCGCTGTTATCTCCAACGAATACAAAACCAAAAGTATCCGGATTAACCTGTGATACATCAACTCCGTCTACAAATAGATCAACAACCAATTGTTTATCTAAAGTACTGGGCGAAGGAGTGATGTTGAGTATGCAATACTCAGGGTCTAAAGAAACAGTGAATGTTCTTTTTTCGTTTGCTGGGAAAGAATTTTTTTGAACATTAACTTTGGCGTGAACTGCAAAATCACCTAATGGATTGCCAGGACGAGGTATCATGACATCCAGTATTATCATTCCGCCAACTTTACCACTAATTATTTTTTCAGAAGAATATACTGTTTCAACAGAGAAACCCTGAGCAAGATCAGTGGGAAGTTTAATCCAGGTTGGTGAATTTGATTGCTGGTTGATCTGTGCATCAGACGAGGTGAGTTCGGATGAGTTGTCCATACATCCTACAAAAAGAAGTGCAGGTAAGACCAACAAAGACAATAATGCTTTCATTGCTTGCCCATTATAAATTGATTATTAATATTTTTTAATTTCATTTAAATTGATTTTTCAACCAGATTAGCTACGATATCTTCTTCTCTAATTTTTTTGTAGTAACTAACTGCTGAATCGATATAGGGTTTTGCTTCTTCTTCTCTTTCGTTTTTTTGAAGGAGTTTTCCCAATTCTGCTGAACTCTCAGCCGCGTTTAATTTACTTTCCAAATCTTTATTCAACCTTAAACTGTTTTCAAAAAATTCTTCAGAAAGCTGAAAATTATCCATCTCGGTCTGGATCATTCCTTTAATCTTGTATATATCTGCTATTGATAATGTGTCATTTATCTTATAAGCAATTTCCATTGCTTTATCATTATATGCATAAGCTAGCGCAGAGTTTTTAAGTTTTGTATATATAAATGCCTTACCGACATATGCAATAGCACAATTAGAAAGGTATTCATTAGCCAATGAGTGGCTAATACATTTATTAAATTCATCTAATGCCGCATCATATTTCCCCATCCTTGTATATAACATTCCAATGTTATGATAGACCCGTGATAAACGCCTGGTATCATTCAGACTTTCAAACGTTTCAATTGAGGTTTTGTAATTCAAGACTGCTTTTTCAAATTCTCCGTTAATAGTATTAATAATTCCTAAATTAGTTAGAATCATTGCACGGGCTGATGAGTCATCATCTTCTTTTAAATGTTTTAAGGCATTTTCAAGATATTGCTGTGCCTTTTTAAAGTCCCCTTTTTCACCGTAAAGTGTGCCTACCATATTCTCACATTTTGCAATACCGGGTTCGCTTGAAATAGATAGAAATAATTCCCTAGCTTTTGAAACATAGTAGCTGCAATCATCCCAAATTGCCTGAGACCAGTAAATTTTAGAGATCATTAGATTAGCTTCGGCTGCAAAAGAAACATATTTATTATCAGAGTTAAGTTTACCAAGCAAATTCTCTGCTATTTCAAGTGAAAAAGCAACTTCCCCGCAATGCAGCATTAACTGTGAAAGATCCAGCAGTATATTGTAAAACCTCTCCTCAGTCAGATCATTTTCACAATGAGTTATCATCTTATCAACCATTACACGATGGTCTATTCCCTTCGGAACCTTGTATTCTACCTGCGATTTATCTAATTCAGAGAAGTCTGGCCCTTCGTTAATATATAAAGAATTATCCTGCCCAAGCTTTTTAATAAATTCTCTTGAAGATGCTTTTGTCATATACTGATCAAGTAAATTTTTTAGATCCTTTATTATATTTGTATTGTTGTTTTTCATGCTAGCCTCTTTATATCAAATTTTGCTTATGCTGTCCCTATACCAAGCATATCCTCAATTTTTTTAACTTCCTTTAAAGCATTTATTTGCTTGAAATAATTCAGTGCACTTGTTAAGTATGATTTTTTAGATTGAGAATTATTTTTTTCTTCATATAGAACTGCAAGGTCAAGAGATGTTACTGCAATATTCTGCTCATTCTTTAATTTGGTATTTATCCTAAGACTGGTTAGCAGGTAAGTTTCTGCAGCATTGAAATTCTTCTTGTGTCTCTCTATTATTCCTTTTACCCTGTAACTATCTGCGGATGTTAATTTGTCATCGGTGGAATTGCTAATATCTAAAGCTTTATCTGCGAATTCGGATGCATAGTAAATG
>JBATTD010000458.1:0-2159 GCA_049670345.1 Ignavibacteriaceae bacterium | reverse complement strand
CGTTTATAGAAGTTATATGGATAGATTATCGCCTGATTACGACAGCACCGTTGCACTCGTAAAAGATTATAAGATAGGCGGCTTGATAATGTTCCAGGGAGAATTAGAACAAGAAATAAATTTTATTCGGGAGATGCAATTATTATCTGATACTCCACTTCTTATCTCTGCCGATTATGAAAGAGGATTGGGAAGCAGGATTGATGATGCACTTGAATTTCCGCACAGTATGGCTCTTGGTGCTACATTAGACTCTCATCTTGGTTATGACCTGGGTGCTGCTATTGCAATTGAAAGCAGGTTAATTGGAGTACACCAAAACTTTGCACCCGTCGCTGATATTAATAATAATCCTCTCAATCCTGTTATAAATACAAGATCATTTTCAGAAAGCAAATTCACTGCTTCCGAATTTGTCTCTTCATTTATACTCGGAACAAAACACAGCAGAATGATTGCAACCGTTAAACATTTTCCCGGGCATGGCAATACCGAAATTGACTCACATACAGATTTGCCGACGATTTCAGGAGATAAACAAAAATTATTTGAGAACGAGTTATATCCTTTTATACAGGCGGTAAATAACGGTGTGCAATCTGTTATGGTTGGTCATCTGGAAGTACCTGCATTCGATACACTTCCTGCAAGTCTTTCTAAAACCATAATTACAAATCTTTTAATTAATACTCTCGAGTTCGACGGCCTGGTAGTAACTGACGCAATGAACATGAGTGCAATAAACAATTACAATTCTTTTTCACCGGAAGAAATAGTTGTTCTCGCAGTAAAAGCAGGCAACGATATTATACTTATTCCTCCGCAGCCATCTATTGCTATTAATGCAATTTATAATGCTGTACTAAACGGAGAAATATCTGAGGAAAGAATTGAAAAAAGTGTCCGAAAAATACTGTCCGCTAAGAGTTGGTTAAGAATTGATAGAAAGTTAAACTTAAATACTCATTCTATTATCGATTCAATAAATAATCCAACCAACAACAGGTTAGCTAAAAAGATAGCTGAACAATCGATAACATTAATTAAAAATGATGCGGGAGTAATTCCTCTGGATTTATCAAAGTACAAAAACATTTCCTGTGTTACTGTTACTGACGGAAGCGGGGATGAGACTGCAGCTTATTTTCAACATCTTTTTTCACAAAGATTAGGTGACATTAATTCTCTTCTTATAACAAGCGAAACTAAACGTAGAGGGTTTAACAATGCAATCTCTTCCATTAAAAATTCTGATTTAATTTTGATGCCGGTATTTATGGAAGTTCAAGAACAAAAGGGGAAAGAAATTGTGAGGAGAGAACAATTCCGTTTTATAAAAAAGGTGCTTAGAATAAAAGCACCTGTCATTCTAATCAGCTTTAAGAATCCTTATCTTTTATCTTCATTCCCGATTACACACACATATTTAAATACTTACAGTTATACACTTGCTTCTCAGCAAGCATGTTTAAAAGCATTGCTAGGCGAAACCAACATTACTGGCAGATTGCCTGTTTCACTTCCCGACACTAAATTTCATATAGGTCATGGTATAAAGCTGGATAGTACGATCACCACTAAGCTTACTTATACATTAGACAATAATTCATTTTTTAGTGTTGATACTCTTATCATTAATTCAATTAGAGATAAAAAAGTGTTTAATGCAGATGTTATCGTGGGCAACGCAGGTAATGTTATCTATCAAAATTTATTTGGGAAAATTGTAAGTGCTTCTGAAAGCATGAATACAAAAGGTGTTTTTAATTTAGGTTTGCTCAGCAGTTCGGTAGCATTAACCTCCGCTGTTATGCTTTTAATAGATGATGGACAATTATCACTTGATGATAAAGTTTACTACCATTTTAATGATTTTAATGGAAATGGAAAGGATAATATTAAAATTAAAAATTTGCTACTTCATAACTCCGGTATCGGGCAGGAATTAGATTCGATGGATATTAATTGGAACAAAGATGATTTACTGATTGCATTATCAAATATTAATTTAAAATACAAAACAGGTGAACAATTTCTCCACAGCGAATTGAATTCTTTAATTTTACAATTAATTGTTGAACGGATTGCAAGAAAACCTCTTAACGATTTCCTTAACGAAAGGATATTCAAATTGCTTGGAATGGATAACACCTTTTTCC
>JBATTD010000457.1:0-4159 GCA_049670345.1 Ignavibacteriaceae bacterium | reverse complement strand
GATTTACTCACTTTAAGCATAATCCTTTTGATCCTGGAAGTATGAGTACAGATAATACTTATACCATATATGAAGATAAGAGGGGTTTAGTTTGGGTGGGTACAGCAGGTAGAGGATTAAGTAAATACAATAAAGCCAGGGGGAAAATAATCCATTACAAAAAGGAGTATGATAACACAAAGAGCCTTAATAGTAATACAATACATCCTATTTTTGAGGATGACTCCGGAATTTTATGGATTGGTACCTCTGAAGGAGGACTTAATAAACTGGATAGAAAAAAAGGTTTTTTTACACATTATAAACATAAGCCGGATAATTTAAACAGTCTGATTAATAATGATGTATTTTCAATAATAGAGGAAAAACCGGGATTGTTATGGATAGGTAGTCGTGGTGGACTAAGCAGATTTGATATCAAAAAGAATCAATTCATGAACTTTAAGTATGATTCTAAAAATCCTCAAAGTTTAAACTACGATTATGTATATTCTCTACACATAGATCGATCAAATAATTTATGGATCGGTACAATTGGTGGGGGACTTAATAAACTTATCTTAAATGAAAATAAAAAAGCCCCACCCGTTTTTACCCACTATAAAAATAATTTAAATGATCCACACAGCATTAGTGGCAATTCAGTTACAGCTATTTATGAAGACAATGATGGGTTTCTATGGGTAGGGGCGGACGGTCTAAATAAATTTGATAAAAGAAAAGAAAAATTTTTTCGTTTTCAACACGATCCCAATAACCCAAATAGTTTAAGCAACAATCTCGTCAGCACTATCTATCAGGATAAAAATGGAGTGTTGTGGATTGGAACTGAAGGTGGTGGACTTAATAAGCTTGTTCCGGGTGATAACGAGGAATCTCCCCACACTTTTATTCATTATCGGGAAAAAGATGGACTATCAAACAATAGGATTCTTGGAATATTAGAAGACGACCACCAGAATCTCTGGATAAGCACAAGAAATGGTTTGTCAAAATTTAATCCAAAGGAAGTTGATGATAAAGGCGTTACCCTTCCATCGGCATTTAAAAATTATTATTCATATGATGGATTTCAGGGTAATGTATTTAATCCAATGTCATACTTTAAGAACAACAGGGGTGAAATGTTTTTTGGGGGCATCAATGGATTTAATGCATTTTATCCCGATAGTTTGAAAGAGAATTTAACCATTCCTGCTGTGGTAATAACTGATTTTAAAGTACTTAATGAAGATTATAAACTGGACACCAGCATTACCGAGATAAATCAAATTGTTTTATCCTATAATGAAAATTTCTTTTCCTTCGATTTTGCGGTTCTTGACTATACTACTCCTGAAAATAATAACTACGCCTACAAACTCGATGGATTGGATAATGATTGGAATTATGTGGATAACAGAAATTTTGCTCACTATACAAATTTAAGTCCCGGGAAATATGTTTTCTGCGTAAAAGGTTCAAATAATAATGGCATCTGGAATGAAAAAGGAACATCCATAATAATTATCATAACACCACCCTGGTGGGCAACTTGGTGGTCCTATACAATCTATGCATCTCTTTTATTTGGACTGATTTATATTCTGCGCCGTTACGAATTGAACCGTCAGAATTTAAAACATAGTTGGGAATTAAAGCGATCAGAAGCAGAGAACTACCAGGAAATTGATCGTATGAAGTCCCGTTTCTTTGCTAACATATCCCACGAATTCCGTACTCCGCTTACCTTAATTAAAGGACCTGTACAGCAAATGCTCTCTGGAGATTTTAAGGGGAATATTGAAAAGCAATACAAAATAATCCTGCGTAATACGAACCGCCTCATGCAACTAATAAATCAGCTTTTAGATCTTTCCAAACTGGACTCGGGTCAAATGACACTCAAGACAAGTCCTGAGAATATGCTCCCATTGTTAAAAGGATTAACTCAATCATTCGAATCACTTGCAAAGCAGAAGAATATTACTCTCCAATTTCAATCATCCGATACTGACATTATTGCTTATATCGACCGGGATAAGTTTGAGAAGATAGTTATCAATCTACTTTCTAATGCTTTCAAATTTACGCCTGATGGTGGATATGTGTCTGTGAGTGTTAATTTACAAGTGCTTAAGACTCATTTTGGGAGTGAAATAACTGGGATGCGCTCCAAGGATGATGAAACTACTTCGGTAAAAATCGCTATCTGTAACAGCGGTCCGGGCATAAATCCCGAGCAGCTGAATAAAATTTTCGATCGATTTTATCAGGCTGATGATTCTTCTGTTCGAACGCAGGAGGGAACAGGTATTGGTCTCGCACTTACAAAAGAGCTTGTAGAACTGCACCACGGCGAAATCAAAGTAGACAGCGAACCAGGAACAAGTACAACTTTCACCATTAGATTACCGTTGGGAAAAGAACATTTGCTTCCTGAACAAATAATAGAAACATCGGCTGAAGTTTCATCCGATATAAAAATAGATTCTGACCTGGTTGAATCTTCACTTTCCCCTGAATCCAAAGCAGAAACAACATCACACCAGCGTGATAAAGATTTTCCGACTCTTCTAATTGTAGACGACAATCCGGATATGCGTAATTATATGCATGAGAGTCTTGAATCGAATTATAAAATAATAGAAGCAGAAAATGGTGAAGTGGGAATTCAACAGGCATTAAAACATTCTCCGGATATGATAATCAGTGATGTGATGATGCCGAAGATGGATGGATTTCAATTCTGTTCAAAAATTAAAAAAGATGAACGAACCAGCCACATTCCTGTAATTTTACTTACCGCAAAAGCTTCCGGTGAAAGCAAGATTGAGGGATTAGAAACAGGTGCGGATGATTACCTGACAAAACCATTCGATACGCGTGAATTGCAGGTAAGGATTAAAAATCTAATCGAGCAGAGAAGAAAATTGCAGGAAAAATTCCGACGGGAAATCATCGTTAACCCCGGGGATATCACTGTCACTTCTATCGATGAGCAACTGTTACAACGGGCAATCAATGCGGTAGAAAACAATATCAGTGACCCGGATTTTGATACTACTACTATGGCGAAGGAAGTTGGTGTTAGCCGTATGCTGCTTCATACAAAACTAAAAGCGTTGACTGGTCTATCTACTGGTGAATTTATTCGTACCCTGCGCCTAAAGAGAGCAGCACAGCTTTTAAAGCAAGGCAGTGGTAATGTTACCCAGATAGCCTACGATGTGGGATTCCAGAGTCTTTCTTATTTTGCAAAAACATTCCGCAAACAATTTGGTCAATCGCCTTCGCATTACACTTCTAAGGATATAAAGAACTGAAGCTTGAGAATTATTAATTATTAGAATTTCTTACAACTTCAGCCCAATGCACTATTCTAATAACTAATCTCCAATTATACCTGATATTTTACAATAGAGTTAAAATTATATACACCTGTGTTAGCAGAACCGCTGATCAATTAGATAAATTACAAATATAATCATTGGAATGTTATCCTGCTGATGTATCGAGTGAAAGCAACTTGAATGTGAGGATCGCATCAGCAATGCAAATAACTGACGATGTAAACTAATGTTCATTGCAATACCTTTTATTCAATTAAAGTAAGAAAGGATATTATTATGAGAAAATTTGTTCTTTGTTTGTTCGCAGTTACAGCTATCTTTACACAAACATACGGTCAAACCTCGTGGGAAAAAGACCCTAATAATCCGGTATTACCTCGTGGAACCAACGGAGAATGGGATGATCAATTTCTTTCTGGTCCATATGTATTGTTTGACGGTACTGTTTATCATATGTGGTATGGAGGTTGGGACGGTGGTAGTGGCGGGACCAGCATTGGGTATGCTTACTCTTCAGATGGAATTAACTGGACAAGAGATACTCTTAATAATCCAGTACTTGAGCCAGGACCATCTGGTAGTTGGGATGAGGTTACTGTTTATCAACCTTCTGTATTCTTCGATGGGACTACCTACAATATGTGGTTTGGCGGACACAATGATATCAATAGACGCATTGGCTTTGCAACTTCTCCAGATATGATTAACTGGACGAAGCATCCCAATAATCCCGTCGTGGATTTAGGACCTTCGGGAACCTGGGACGATGATTATGTCGACTCTCCTGATGTTTTATTTGTAGATGGTGTTTATCATATGTGGTACAG
>JBATTD010000456.1:0-1927 GCA_049670345.1 Ignavibacteriaceae bacterium | reverse complement strand
AGTTATTACAGTTGAACAGAAAAGGGGATTGGACATAGTTGAAATCACTGCTGAATCTCCGTCACCCATTGAAGCTGCATTAATCGCTAATACCTATGCACACCTTTATATGACTATTAACCTGGATATGAACAGGAACGTGTTAAGACTTGTAACTGATTTCCTTGAAGAACAGAAGTCGGAGAAGCAGCAGGAATTAAATGACGCTGAGGAAACATTAAAGATCTTTCAGGAAAAGGGGGGACTTATTGCCCTGGATGATAGGGCTTCTACACTTATTGGTCTTTTGGCAGAATTCGAATCTCAAAAGGGAGTCACACAAGTTGAACTGATGGCTTCGAATAAAGTACTTGAAAATCTGAGGAAGGAACTTGAAAGCCAGAATCCTAGAATGGCAGATTATCTAAAGAGTTTGTCTTCACAAACGTATATTACAGCAATTCAGGATGAAATTGTAAAATTGGAAATAAACAGGGAAGTGGCATTATCAAATAATGAGGGTAATGAAAGTAATTCTGCTTTAATAAAAGAGTATGACAGGAAGATATCAGATTTACAAGCAGAACGCGATAAACAATTGGAAGTACTTAAAGCGGGAATATTTGCTAGTAGTCCTGCAGAGGTAAAAGGGCTGACACAAAAAATTATTGAAGAAGAGGTTAAGAACCAGGCACTGCAGACATCTATTAAGGAATTAGATAAGATAGTAAAGAGTTATGAGAACCGGTTTTTAAAATTACCTAAAAGTACTCTTGAACTTGCACGATTGAAAAGAAGATCGGCAGCACTTGAAAAATTATATCTCTTATTAGAGCAGAGATACCAGGAAGCGCTTATAAATGTTGAGTCGCAGCCGGGTAACGTTATTATAATTGATAACGCAAGAATTCCAACTTCACCGTCAAAACCAAACAGAACTCTGATTGTTTTAGTAGGATTAGTATTAGGTGCAGGATTAGCATTCGGTTTTATATTCATTAGAAATTATTTTGATGATACAATAAAAACACCTGAAGATATTCAGAATAAAAATATTAATGTATTAGCGTGGATACCTAAAATAGAAGGGCTTGGAGTAAACGGCAAAAAAGATTTTCAGTTCATCGTAGCGAAAAGTCCTGATTCTATTCCAAGTGAAGCATTCCGTGCATTAAGAACAAGAGTACAGTTTTCAAAAATTGCAAAAGATTCGTTAAAAACTATTCTCGTTACTTCTGCAGTACCAAAGGAAGGGAAAACAACTATAAGTATAAACCTTGCAGGCAGTTTCGCGCTTACGAACAAAAAAACTTTGCTAATTGATTGTGATTTAAGAAAGCCCACCATACATCACGTATTTAAAACACAAAGAATACCTGGCTTAATAGATTATTTATTTGGTGATGCTAAATTAAATGAGATAATTAAACCAACGGATATTGATAATTTAAGTTATATACCAACCGGAACAATTCCTCCTAATCCTGCTGAGATGCTGGATTCAAATCAAATGAGAACTTTGCTTGCAAAATTCCGCACTGAATATGATTTAGTTGTTATAGATTCACCTCCAATCATTGCCGTTACGGATTCGGAAATCCTTTCTAATATGGTTGATGGTACTATAATAGTAGTTTCTGCAGATACAACTGAAATTGAATTGATGGAAAGAGCAGTGGAATTAATCAAGGCGGAGAATACATATTTTCTTGGTACAGTTCTGAATAACTTTAGCTTTAAGAGTGGTTACGGATCCTACTATAAGTATTATTATTATTACTCATCACCGGATGCGAAGAAGACTAAAGCATAGTTATTAGTTCTTAGTTCTTTGTTCGTAGTAACTAGTTCTTAGTTCTTCTTTAAATATTGTATAACTCCACCTATTAACTTTTTTATTTCCGTAGAATGATCATACATTACATCAAATTGTTTGATAGATATATAC
>JBATTD010000455.1:0-10037 GCA_049670345.1 Ignavibacteriaceae bacterium | reverse complement strand
CTCTGGATCCTCAAAACCCTTTTGTTGTATGGGTAGGCACGGGTGAGAATGTTGGCGGAAGACATGTTGGTTATGGAGATGGAATCTACCGCAGCAAAGATGGCGGTGAAAGCTGGGAAAATATGGGACTGAAAGAATCTCAGCATATATCAAAAATTATAGTACATCCGGAAAATTCAGATATACTCTGGGTTGCGGCTCAGGGACCGTTATGGTCTAAAGGTGGTGAGCGTGGTCTTTATAAAACAACAGACGCCGGAACAACGTGGCAAAAAGTTTTAGGCGATGATGAGTGGATTGGAGTAACCGATATAATTATAGATCCCCGTGATCCCGATCAGTTATATGCGGCAACATGGCAGCGGCATCGGAATGTTGCATCTTATCTTGGCGGCGGTCCTGGTTCAGGAATTCATAGATCTGAAGATGGAGGCTTAACATGGGAGGGGCTCAAAAAGGGATTGCCCGGATCTAATATGGGTAAAATTGGTCTCGCCATTTCTCCACAAAATCCTGATGTAATTTATGCCGCCATTGAACTTGACAGGCGAACCGGTGCGGTTTACCGTTCCTCAAACAGAGGCGGCTCATGGGTTAAAGGAGAGGATGCTGTTTCCGGTGCAACCGGACCGCATTACTACCAGGAGCTTTATGCAAGCCCCCATGCATTTGACCGTATTTACCTTGTGGATGTTCGCGCACAGGTTTCTGATGACGGAGGGAAAACTTTCCGCCGGATGAAGGAACAATACAAACACTCTGATAACCATGCTTTTGCATTCAGAAAAGATGATCCTGATTATTTACTTGTTGGTACGGATGGCGGACTTTATGAAAGTTTTGATCTTGCCGAAAACTGGCGCTTCATAACCAATCTACCAGTAACGCAATATTATAAAGTTGCAGTCGATGATGCCGAACCATTCTACACAATATACGGCGGTACACAGGATAACGCAACGCAGGGCGGACCTTCGCGCACAATTTATTCTTCCGGTATTCACAGCTCCCATTGGTTTATTACTCATGGCGGCGACGGACATCAGCCTGCTACAGAACCGGGTAATCCTGATATTATTTATTCGGAATCACAGGAAGGATTTCTCTCAAGGATCGACCGTACAACGGGTGAGATAATTTCCATCCAGCCCCAGCCGGAAGCTGATGAAGAATTTGAGCGCTTCAACTGGGATTCACCCATATTGGTTAGTCCGCACTCCCCTACCCGTTTATATTTTGCATCACAAAGATTGTGGCGTTCGGACAACAGGGGTGATAGCTGGAAGACTGTATCCGGTGATCTTACAAGAAACCAGGAGCGCCTCACTCTTCCGATTATGGATAAGACGTGGAGCTGGGATTCGCCCTGGGATGTATATGCGATGTCTACTTACAATACTATCACTTCAATAGCTGAATCTCCTTTGCAGGAAGGTTTAATTTGTGTCGGAACGGATGATGGTTTGATTAGCATAACAGAAGACGACGGTTTGAACTGGAGAACGATTGAAGTCGGTGATTTACCGGGAATACCTAAAACTGCTTTTGTGAATGATATTAAAGCCGATCTGCACGATGTAAATACTCTCTATATTGTGCTTGATAACCATAAATACGGTGATCTTAATCCATACCTGCTAAAAAGCAGCGACCGCGGTAGCAGCTGGCAGTCAATCAAGGGTAATATTCCTGAACGGACTTTAGTTTGGAGAATTGTTCAGGATCATGTTAAACCAGAATTGTTCTTTGCTGCTACAGAGTTCGGAATTTATTTCACGATTGACGGTGGATTAAAATGGATTAAACTTACCGGAGATGTGCCAACAATTTCTTTTCGCGATCTGGCCATACAGCGAAGGGAGAATGATCTTGTAGGTGCATCCTTTGGGAGAAGTTTTTATGTGTTTGATGATTACAATGTTCTACGGCATGTTTCAAGGGAAATGTTAGAACAGGAAGCTACACTATTCCCTACCCGTAAAGCGTGGTGGTACTTACCGAGCTACGTTGCATACAGACTAGGTGCCGACCAGTTTACCGCTCCAAATCCCCCGTATGGTGCAGTCTTTACTTACTATCTAAAGGAAGGTATAAAAACAAAGAAGGATATTCGGAAGGAGAAAGAGAAAATTCAGGTTGAAAAAAATCAAAATGTGCCTTTTCCCGGTTGGGATGAAGTTGAATCTGAAAGACGACAGGAAGAGCCGGGTATATGGTTAACTGTGCATGATGCTGAAGGCAATGTAGTTAGACGAATTAAAGGCGTGAACAAAAGCGGGTTTAATCGCACAGCATGGGATTTAAGATATCCGGCAACCGATGCAATTTTAAATGAAGAAGATATAAATAGAAATTACATAGGTGCTCTTGTTGCACCGGGTAATTATACTGTTACGCTTTCAAAGCAGTTAGATGGTATAACTACTATTCTTTCAGAACCCCTGTTATTTGAAGTTGTAAAAATGTTGCAAGGAGCATTAATAGGTGCTGATCCACAAGTAGTTGCGGCCTTCTGGAAAGAAACAGAAAGGCTGAACAAGTCTGTATCTGCTGCTTCAAAAATTATTGATAAGTCACTAAAGCAAGTCGATCTTATGCAATATGCCCTGCTCCGCACACCTGCCGTATCTGGAAACCTTGATAGTGAACTGCATAATCTGAAACAGGAGCTGTTCGTTCTTGATGAACTGTTGAACGGTAACCGTTCGAAAAGGGAAATCGGTGAAAAATACAAACCTACTATCGCCGACCGGCTTAACCTGGTATCTTACGGCAATTCTAATTCTACTTATGGTCCTACTGAAACGCAAAAGAGAACCCTGGAAATAGCGGGCACCCAATTTCTTGATTTAAAGAATTCACTGGATATTATAATGAATGAGAAACTTCCGGTAATTGAAAAAGCTTTGATTGATGCCGGGGCGCCCTGGATAAATGGTCAGCCTATTCCGGAATATTGATTGCGTGAAGTGATTACCTGGAAATATTTTATGTAAAAAATTATAAAACTTGATTTTTTGCCAAAGATAAATCATGTTGCATAAGCAATTGTTGATTTAAAAGTAAACTTGTTTTCTGAAATGGATAAAAGGGAGTGTTTCTTTAATGAAACAATATCTTATTTTCTTAAAAATTCCTCAAAATTTATTCCCTGGCAGACTATTAATAATATCATTCCTTCATTCCGATTCAGTGAATACTTTTAGAAAATCAAAGTTTAGTGCAACAATCATCTCAATCAAGGGAGCAAAGTAATGCAAAAAATAGATAACTCGCGCCGGATTCGTGGCCTCTCCTGCCTGATCGGCAACACACCTCTTTATGCAATAGATTTTACATTCAAAGGTGAGAAACGGATTCTTTATGCCAAAGCCGAGAATCTGAATATGACCGGAAGTATAAAAGACCGTATGGCATTTCATATTTTGGAACAAGGCTATTCAAGAGGAATTCTCAAACCAGGATCGCTGGTTATTGAAGCCACCAGCGGTAACACGGGAATTGCTTTTGCAGCAATTGGCAGGGCTTTGGGTCATCCTGTGACTATATTCATGCCGGACTGGATGAGCAATGAAAGAATCAATCTTATTAAAAGCTTAGGATCAGACATTGTGCTTGTAAGCAAAGATGATGGCGGTTTCCTCGGAAGTATCAAAAGGGCAGAGGAGCTGGCAAATACAACTGAGGATTCATTTCTACCACGGCAGTTTTCGAATGAAGACAATATCGATGCGCATTACAAAACAACCGGACCGGAGATCTGGTGGCAGCTCAGGTTTCGTTCCGTTAAACCCGATGCATTCGTTGCCGGTGTTGGAACGGGCGGAACAATTATGGGTGCGGGACGTTTTCTTAAGGAAAAAAATCCTGATATTAAACTGCATCCCCTGGAACCTGCAAACTCCCCCACCCTTACTACCGGTCACAAAGTCGGCAAACACAGAATACAGGGAATATCCGATGAGTTCATCCCGCCCATTCTGGATCTGGATATTCTTGATGATGTGGTAGGCGTTGATGACGGAGATGCAATATTAATGGCTCAGATGCTTGCCTCTGAACTTGGAATTGGTGTTGGAATTTCCTCAGGTGCAAACTTTTTAGGGGCTCTAAAAATCCAATCCGAACTTGGTTCAGATGCAACAGTGGTAACAATCTTTCCCGATGATAACAAAAAATATTTAAGCACTGATCTTCTCAGGAGTGAACCCGTAAAAAATGAATTCCTATCACCGGAAATAAAACTTTTGAGTATCCGTGCATTTAAGCGGGTCTGCTATACGTGCTGCGACCCAACCGATTGTATGGAAGCAGTTTATTGTGATACTGAAGAGGAAGTGCCAATTCCACACTGCCCGAGAAGGTTATTATAAGAGAAAAAATTCATTTATGTATTTAATAAAGTTTATTAGACTTAAATCCAATTCTTTTAATACTCTGAACGGGAATTTTTTCCTCCTTGCTACTAGTTGCTGCGTAAACTAATTTTTGAATTATAACATTCAATCATGGGAAAGTTATGATTACAAGGGACTATAAAACATTCCGGTATTTATTGATTGCTTTCATTTTAATTTTTCAAATTAATTGCAGTGAAACTCCAGACACGCCTTTCCTGGCTTCCGATCAAAATATAGACAGTATACAACTTGCCGAAGCTTATGTATTGGCCGGACAAATTGATGGTATGAAAAGTTTGCTGGTTGAGCGAAATGGAGTTATAGTTGCAGAAAATTATTTCAACGGAGATGGACCCGAAGATTTACACGATGTCCGTTCCGTTACTAAAAGTTTTTCTTCTGCATTAATCGGAATTGCTATTGATAAAGGATACATCGAAAGCGTTGATAATACAATAGCAGATTACCTGGGATCGGTCATAGAAAATCTTGATGAAGAAAGAGGGGCAATCACAATTCGCCAGCTACTTACAATGAGCTGTGGACTTGAATGGCGCGAGATTGGCGATTATTCGGAATTCAACGCATGGGTTACTTCCCCCGATCAAATTAACTATATATTGGCTAAACCTTTTGTAACAACTCCCGGAACAGTATTTAATTATAGCGACGGGGCGGCACATCTTATATCAGTGGTTTTGGAAGAGGCAAGCGGGATGAGTGCTCAGGAATTTTCCTATGAATATTTGTTTAAACCTTTAGAGATAGAACCCAGACCATGGCTTTCAGATAACCGTGGATATAACTATGGCGGAGTTGGACTATTTGTAAGTCCGAGAGATATGATAAAATTAGGAAGACTCTATCTTGAAGAAGGTAAATTTAAAGGACAAGATGTTATCCCTGCTGAATGGATAAGAACATCAACACAAAATCATATCCATACAAATAATGCTGTTCCTTACGGACCTAATTACGGATATTTCTGGTGGGTAACAGAGGTACGATCATACAATGCATACTTTGCAAACGGATATGGAGGACAATTTATTTTTAATGTTCCCGATTTAAACCTTGTGGTAGTTGCAACATGCAATTGGAGGAATACTGGTGGACAGGCTGATACAAACTGGTATAATATAATTTCGTTAATAGTGAATAATATAATTCCCGCAGTACATGAATAAAAATAATAGTGAAGGTATATTGCTGAGAATAAATAAAAAATCCCTGTCAAATATTATTTAACAGGGATCAATATAGTCACTTTCTAATCCGCGATTATTTTGCGGCAAAAAGCCAAACATCATCGATTACATGTACAACACCATTTGAAGCATCAACTGTACCCAATATTTTTGAGCCGTTGACATAAGTATCTCCAGCCTTAACCTCAACGTCAAGGTATTGCCCTGTTGCCATATAAATTTTTGTACCGTCTTTTAATAACTTAATATCAAAAGTACCGGGTGCTGCGTGAGAAGTGATAATTTTTGCAAGTTTGTTTTTGTTTTCAGGAAGTAACAACTCATCCAATGCGCCTTCAGGAAGTTTATCAAATCCAGCATTAGTTGGTGCAAAAACTGTTAGTGGTCCCGGGTTAACCAGTATATTTTCCAGCTCGGCTGCCTGTACTCCTGCAACTAAAGTTGTATGGTCGGGGGATGATATTGCTATCTGCAAAATATTTTTGTTAGAAACATCATCAACAACGCCTGCCTGCCCGTGTGTATCAAACTCAGTTCCACCGGAACCATCCGAACTTTGATCGCCGCTGTTGCAAGCGAATACAAACAAAATCAGGAATGATGAAAGCAGAAAAATAATTAAACCGAATTTTTTCATTTTGTTCCTCTCTAAATTATTTATTGATTTGGTGCAACTTTTTAATGTTATTAATAATTATCCTAAGTAAACCAGACTAATTTATCTTATTTGGAGATTAATTGCAAAAATAATTTTTACCCATAGGCATCCCTCATGGTAATAAATTAATTCTTTAGGACAATCCAGCATTGCTCTTTTAATTATTAATTTATCTACGCCAACATTTTACTCAAAAATATCAATAAAAATCATTTACACTTGTTTTACATTTTTCGTTGCTAAATGCACAATATCCTTCCCATTACTTACATATTTTTATAATTAGAAATGCTAAAATAATTATGGGAGCTGATTCTGTAAAGAAACAGAAATAACAGAAGTAACTAACAATCATTGGAAACAACATATAAGTCTGCTCATCAGAATAATTTGCTCAGAAGAATACTTAACAAGTATGAACTTGCAGATGGAACAATAATAGACACAGGATTCGTTTGTCCTGAAAATGCAGAATTTTTGGGTAGGGGATATAAAAAGTTATCTTGTAAAACAAAGATGTTTCGGTTTCATTATAGTAAGAATAAACTTTCTAATTATGAAAAAGATTATTTAGTAAATGTAGATAACTACGATCATCTTGCAATAGGCGCAGTTGATTTGGATAAAAGTTATGATGTGGGAATTGCGTTAATAAGATACATTATAGACAAAACAGATCCGACAAAAGCAGAAGTTGCGTTAACCGTTATTGATGAATATCAAAACAGGGGAATTGGCACTCTCTTGTATAATGAGATGTTAGAATATGCTTTTAAGAATGGGATAAAGCTGCTTTTAAACTGTGTGATGAAAGAAAATACTACAATGTTAAATATTTTAGAAAAATTTGGCGGTGAAATTAAGGATAGTTCGGGCAATCATTACCGAATTGAAGTTAAATTGGCCGGGCATTGATGAGTCGCTAACCTGTTCTCTTCTATTTTCAATTAAGTTTTTCTTAAATTCCCAATAAATAATTATTATAAAAAGGAAATTATATGGATGGTTTTATAATTGCCAAAATTTTTCACATTCTCGGTGTGGTTTTTTGGATTGGCGGAGTAGCTATGGTTACTACGGTTATTCTTCCCGCGGTTAAGAAGTTTAAATCTTTAGAAGAGCGGGTTGAATTTTTCGAAAAAGTGGAACGCAGATTTCAAATTCAGACAAGAGTTACAACAATGGTTACCGGTTTATCCGGTTTTTATATGATCTCGAAGCTTCATGCCTGGAGCAGGTTCCTGGATGCTTCATATTGGTGGATGTGGGCAATGGTTCTTGTCTGGTTAATATTCACTTTAATGTTGTTTGTTATTGAACCTTTTATTCTTAAAGAGAAATTAATTGAGAGAGCAAAAATTGATCCTGAAGGTACATTTAAGAAGATACAAAAAATGCATGCACATCTACTTTGGATAAGTCTCTTAACGATTATTGGAGCAGTTGCCGGTGCTCACGGCTGGTTGTTTTTTTAAATCATTTTCTAAAACCCTTAACAACTTGAGAACATAATGCCAAAAAATAAAAAATCATTCAAAGTAGCTGCAGTACAGACTTGTCCAGTTTTCCTCAATAAAAAATCTACTGTGGAAAAAGCGTGTGATCTGGTTGCTAAAGCAGCAAGTAAAAAAGCTAAGCTGGTTCTATTTCCCGAAGCATTTATTTCTGCATATCCCGATTGGGTTTGGATAGTTCCGCCTTACAAAAAGCCAATATTGGATGAGATGTATTCCGAACTTCTGGAAAATGCCATATCTATTCCCGATGATGCTACAAAAAAACTTTGCGCCGCTGCTAAGAAGAACAAAACTTTTATTGCCATTGGTGTTAATGAACGAAACAGCGAAGGAAGTAATTCAAGTATTTTTAACACTCTCCTTTATATTGATGATCAAGGAAACATTTTAGGGAAACATCGCAAACTAATTCCAACCGGACCGGAGAGGCTGGTATGGTCTCAGGGAGACGGAAGCACCTTAAACAGCTTTGATACCCCGATCGGAAAAATAGGTGGTTTGCTTTGCTGGGAAAATTTAATGCCGCTTGCACGTAATGCCATTTACTCATGGGGCACACAAATGCATCTCGCACCCACGTGGGATTCAAGCGAAGGATGGCAGAACAGTATGAGGCATATTGCAAGAGAGGGCGGAATGTTTCTCATCAACTGCTGTCAGGCTATTCATATAAAAGATATTCCCAATAAATATGAATTCAAAAAACTTTACCCAAAAGGTAAGGAATGGATAAACCGGGGAAACAGTTCTATTATAAATCCAAAAGGACAGTTTATTGCCGAACCGCTTGAAGCCAAAAAAGATATTATATATGCTGATATTGATCTTGGCGAGATTGCTGCAAGTAAATGGATTTTTGATGTAACCGGGCATTACGCAAGACCGGATGTTTTCGGATTTTCTGTAAATAAAAAGCCAAATGAGATAATTAAAACGAACTGAGGATATGAGTTAATAGAAGATATTTGAATTTTATTTCCCTAACCCCTGCTTAATAACTTGGCGGGGATTTTTATAATAGCTTATTAAAAATAAAAAAGAGATGCGATATGCAAAACAATGAGGCATTTTAAATTTTTATAGTTATGAATTTTTTAAGAAAACATTTATTTTAGAATCATTATTAATTATTATTTGAACTCGAAGATTAAAACATATTATTTTATTTCTATTCTATTCCTGTCACATTTAGTTACCGGTATATTTGCCCAGCCCATTAATGATCCGGGAACACAAAGCTTTTTATATCCTCAAAGAATGCAATCGGGAAGTCTTAAATTCCTTGCGGGTATGGCTCTCGCAAATTTACCGGAAGATGTCATTGAATCCGATGATGTATTCAGAGCTCCTTTGTTTCAATTTCACGCTTTATACGGTATCCCTAAAAATTTTATAATCGAGGGATCTTTAAATACTAACTTGATTACCTGGCATTTTTCACTCGGGGCTAAATGGAATTATGTATTTGATAAATTCTCATTCGCTTTGGGATATGATGTTGCTTACCTGTTTGGCGGGTTAAGAAAATTTGGATTCGACAGCAGCATAAAAGGCTGGATGAATTATCCTAACATTACTATTGGTTATAAGTTTTCAAGATTTACAGTCTCTGTAAAAGGTGAATTGGTGCTCGTTACAAGTTTAACCCAAACTGCCGATGACCTTGAAATTGCAAGTGATTTAAACGCTGTATCGGGTTATGCTATAACTGTTGCAGTTGAACAACCTTTATGGAAAAATAATTATCTGTTAGTTGGACTTAAAATAAACCAGTTAAAATTTTATTATCCCCAATGGGCAGCATTCTCAACGTTTGATAGATTATTCTTCATCCCAGAATTTACAGTAGGATTTGTATTTTGATAAAGTATCTGATTATAATTTCGTTAACGTTAATATCACTTTCATGTACTAATGAAGTTGATATAATCTTCCCTGAATTTAGCGATGGCAGCATACTGGAAGGTACAACACCAATACCTGATTTCTCCAAAAGCAGGATGGAAGGTGTTTATCAAATTACAGAGGGAAATGATTTCTTTAAAGATAGAGCCGTAATTAAATGGAACGACCCTGACCTGCTTTCAATTTTCTGTGAGAAGGACGGCGCTTATATGGTGCTTAAGAGTGGAGTATCTGGATCTTCTTTATTATTTGAAGGTACGTGGAGATATTCATACGGAACTGAAACCGGTTTAGTAAGATTAACAATTTCTCCTGAGAACGGTGGATCTGAGTTACTCGGAGACAGCAC
>JBATTD010000454.1:0-6559 GCA_049670345.1 Ignavibacteriaceae bacterium | reverse complement strand
AACTAGAAAGAAAAGAATCCTATAAATAAACCTGATTGGATAAAGAAAGCGTTTGCATTTAAATCAGAAGGAACATTTTTTAACTCCTGCTCGTTATCAGCAGTCCAATCATCATTGAAAGCTAACTGGTATCCAACTCCTAGCCTGATAAGTATGAACCTGTTTAATGGAAAATCGAGATTAACTGTTGGAGTGAACATCCAATAACTGTTTTCCAAAGTTCTGCTAAATGAAGTACTCTCATCCGAATCAAATTCTACCCAGGTTCCTTGCCAGGTAAAATTTCCTGAGTTTCTATATAATTGAATTTTTAATGTGCCAGCACCAATAATTGCACCAACTGATAATGCAATATCCTTAATGATTGGTAAGGTATATTCGATTGTAATGCCTCCGCCGCCAAGGCTGTATACAACTTCTCTGTTAAATCCATCAACAGTTTGAGAGCTTGCTAAAGAACCACCGTAACCCATACCGCCGACTCTTAAAAATTTAATAAAACCGAGATAGATAAATCCAGCTCCTCCCGAAGAATAAAAACCGCCTGTCGAAAGTTCGGGCATCCCGATTGATTTTAACTCTACATTGACTGGATCTAAATTCGGAATATACCATGCAGGTACGTAACCAACACCCCCGCCAAATGGTGCATCAAAATATTTTTTTTGCTGCTGCGGAAAAGTAATCACAGTAAAATTTATAACTATCGCAAGTATTAAAAATTTATGCATAAATCTTTCTCAAATAATTTATAAATTTATTAAAGGAAGTTAGAAAAAACAAAGATTTTAATTTGAGGCACTAACTTACAAATTAGCTTAACAATATAATAAGTCATTATAAGAGTATAATTCGATGAGCAACAAAATTATAATAACCGGCGGCAGCGGACTTTTAGGACAATACTTAAACATTGAAGCAGCAAAAGAAAATAAAATTTTAACACTCCACAATAAAATCGTTGGTAACTGCAATGAATATAACATTATGAAGGCAGATATAACAAACTTTAATTTAATGAAGGAAATATTTTATTCATTTAAACCAAACGTGGTAATCCACGCTGCTGCCATTACAAATCCAATTCCGCTTCCTGACCAAAATCCGAAAGATGTTTATAATTTAAACGTTAATGCTACAATAAATATTGCGGTATTATGCAAACAATTTGATGCGAAGTTAATTTACATATCAACCGATTTGGTTTATGCCGGTTACCGCGGCTCAATGCTTAATGAGGATGCAAAACTTATTCCTATTTCACTTTATGCTGAAACAAAGTTAATGGGTGAGATGAAAGTAAAGGATACTTTAGAAAATTATCTGATTTTAAGAACCGCATTACTTTTTGGTTTCGGTTTAAACCACTCGCGCTGTCACTTTCATAATATGAACGATACAATTAAAAAAGGCAAACCCGTAAAGTTGTTTGTTGATCAATTCCGGACACCGATATCATTACACGACGCGGCAGAGATAATAACCAAAATTGCAAGGATAGATATAACGAATGAAATAATTAATTTAGGCGGAGTTGAAAGAGTTTCACGTTACGAGTTGGGAGAAATTCTTTGCTCCGTTGCAGGATATGATAGATCGTTGCTAGAAAAAATTTCATTAAATGATATTCCTGAATTGCCAAAAGTGGAAGATGTTTCACTTAATACCGGTAAACTTAAGACACTTGGTTTTAACCAAATGAGTATTGAAGAAAGTATTTCAAAGATAATTCGAGTAACTTAGCGTGTTTGGTGGTTTATTTTTCTGCAACTAATAACACAAATTAACATTGATTAAATGATGGAACAACTTCTTGGTGCACATACTTCAACTTCAGGCGGAGTTTCAAAATCTGTTGTTCTGGCTGAGAAGCTTGGCTTTACTGCAATGCAGATCTTCACAAAAAACAATAACCGCTGGTTCCAAAAGCCATTGGAAGAAAAAGAAATAGAAGCATTTAAAACCAAGCTTAAAAAATCAAATATTAAATTTGTTGTGTCACATGATTCTTATTTAATAAATCTTTGTGCAACAGATAAAGAGATATTAAAAAAATCGCGCATTGCACTGTTAGATGAGCTAGAAAGATGCGAACTCTTAGAAATTCCTCACTTAAATTTTCATCCTGGTTCTCATCTTGGTGCGGGAGAAGAGGATGGAATAAAACTTATCGCCGAATCAATTAACATTGTACACGATAAAACAAAAGGATACAAGGTAAGCAGTATGCTAGAAACTACTGCGGGACAAGGAACAGCAATTGGTTACAGCTTTGAGCACCTGCAACAAATAATTGAACTTGTTGAGCAAAAAGAAAGAATGACCGTTTGTCTTGATACTGCACACGTATTTGCGGCGGGTTACAATATAAAAGATCCGAAGAATTTTGAGAAAGTAATAATAGAGTTTGATGAGATAATCGGACTTGAGAGATTAAAATGTTTTCATTTTAACGACAGCAAAAGGGAGTTGTCAAGCAGAGTTGACAGACACGAAAATATTGGCAAGGGGTTTATCGGTTTAGAAGGATTCTCAAACATATTGAATCACACACGATTGAAAATAGTTCCGAAAATTTTAGAAACACCTAAAGGAAAAGAGCAATTGGAAGATTTGGAAAATTTAAAAGTATTGCGAAGTCTGATTAATTAAAACAGATTCCTTTCAGCCTACAGATAGTTTTCATCCCTTTTAACCTAACTGTAATACAGCGGAATCATTAATGACAATGTGATGGCCATTTATTCATCAGGTTCCAATACTCTTACAACAATAACCCCCGAATCTTTCTCAATTTTCATAACATACTCAGCTAACGGCAGTTTGGTAATTTCAACCTGATATCCAACATTTGGTGCGTGTAATACATGGATTCTTCCATCATCCAACCTAACTGCAATACCAACGTGGTTTACATCCAATCCCTTAACTGTAGAAGTAAATGCAAGGAGATCTCCATTTTCAATTTTGTTTTCTATGTCCGCAATTTTTTCCCGTGTAATGAAGTAGTAATCTCTTTTACTTATTTCTGCTTCCTGTTGTTTTATAAGGTGAATGAATTCCGGATTCTCTTTTAAGTGTTTATAATATTGCGGGTGAGTAGACATAAAACTCAAATCAAGTTTAAGTATTTCGCCCCCTATTTTTTCTGTAATATCTTCTACGACTACTTTTTTAGAATTATCATATATCCAATCAGTAAAATAATGCAAACGGGATGGGTACCGATCAATCTTTCCACCTCTGTAACGTATCAGCGTTAATTCGTTTTTATAATCATCAAAAGTAGTTTTACCTTGTTTTATATTTCTGGCAAAGACCAAAGCATATTCCAGAAAAGTATTACAATCTAGACCAGTTAAATTAATAACCAATCGCTCATCACCATCAACTTCAAGAGTATGAGACACATAATCGGTTCCGATAAAACTCTTGCCTACTTCAACTATCACTTCATTAATTGGTTTCTCTTGAAGATTTTCATCAACAGCAAATTGAAATGTGGAACTGCATGTCTCAATATCTTCTTCCGAATACACTTGTGCATCCGTGCAGTATATTGAAGTGAATACCAGTAAAATGATTAAGTAGAAAGGTGTCTTAAAAACACTCTGAACGAAGTGAAGAGACTTATAGTTTTTAATGATGAGATTCTTCATCCCGACAATTCTGGATTCAGAACGATAATAAAAAGGATTGTCATTCCCGCGAATCTTGCCTGCCGGCAGGTAGGAGCGGGAATCTCTATAATAAAAAAGATTCCGCATCAGGTGCGGAATGACATAGAGAAAATTATCAATCAAACAAAACCTGTCATTCTGAGCGCAGCGAAGAATATTCCGTGATTCTTGTGGGAAGGATTCTTGACCCGCTAGAGACGATTTAAAATAACAAGTATTGATGACGAACATAAGTGACATAGTATACTTCTCACATTTTCCGTCTTAAATTTCACGTTAAATAATATCTTCATCTTCAGGTAAAGAAGCATACTCTTCAATTTGTCTAGCGTGAGCAAGATTTTCAAAGCGTGCGTATTCTTTAATGAACGCAAGTTTGACCGAGCCAGTAGGACCGTTTCTCTGCTTTCCGACAATCACCTCTGCAACACCCTCAAGTGATTCTCCGTTTGCATCCTTTTCAATTCCATAATATTCCGGGCGGTTTAAAAATATTACCACATCTGCATCCTGCTCAATCGAACCTGACTCTCTCAAATCGGAAAGCTGCGGTCTTTTATCGGTTCTGGTTTCCACTGCCCTGTTAAGCTGTGAGAGTGCTATTACAGGAATGTTCAACTCTTTTGCCAAAGATTTTAACGAACGCGATATATGAGAAATTTCTCTCTCACGGCTTTCAGCTTTCGCGTGACCCTGCATCAACTGAAGGTAATCAATAATTATCAACCCAACATTTTTTTCAACCTTCAAGCGCCTTGCTTTTGCACGAATCTCTAAAACTGTTTGAGCCGGTGAATCATCAACGTAAATAGGGGCTTCTATTAATTTGTGGGCATTCTTACTAAGCTTAACGCCCTCGGCATGCGGAAGTTTTCCGGTTCTTACCAAATGTGCATTCAGTTTTCCTTCAGCGCATAACAGACGAATGATAAGCTGCATAGTTGACATTTCGAGACTGAAAATTCCCACAGGAATATCGTGATCGACAGCGGCATTGCGTGCAAGGGTTAATGCGAACGCTGTTTTACCCATAGACGGTCTTCCAGCAACTATCGCTAAATCCGATTTTTGAAAACCACCGAGTATTTCATCAAGCTCGTAAAATCCGGTTGGAACCGAAAACTTTTGTTGTGTTTGTGAGTGAATGGCTTCAATATATTCCAGCGCATCTCTAACTGCTCTATCCATTCCCTGGTACGATTGTGTAAGATGACTCTCGGTAATTTCAAATATTTTTCTTTCTGCCTGATCTAAAATATCGAATGCATCGTTGGTACCTTCGTAAGCAGCCTTGGCAATTTCGTGAGAGCTGGTAATCAGTCCGCGTAAAATCTGTTTTTCTAAAATTATTTTTGCGTGGTATTCAATGTTAGCAGCAGACGAAATATTTTGAGAAAGCTGGCTAAGATAAACCGCACCGCCAACTTCATCAATCTGTTCTCTTTTTTTCAATTCTTCGTAAAGTGTAACGGTATCAATGGGTTCAGAGGATTCGAACAAAGAAAGCATTGCTTCATATATAAGCCGGTGAGATGTAAGGTAAAAACTTTCCGGTTTTAAAAGTTCAAGAGCTTTTGGTACGGCTTCTTTTTCAATCATCATTGCACCAAGAACGGATGCTTCTATTTCGGGAGCCGCGGGTGGTTTCATTCCTACATTGTTCCCGTTGGATGGGTTTGCAGGATTAAAATTATTTATTTTTTTTGATTTAGCCATTAATTATTATTCTTGCTTTGAGCAAGACAAAATACCCCGAACAAGTCGGGGTTGAAATTATTAGATTTATAAATCCCAATTGGAAGATTATAATTCTTTGAATAATTGTCAATTTTATTCGAAAGAATGTTCAATAATTTAAATATCTTCTCCACTCAATTTCCCAATTGAGCAAAAATTAGTCAATCAATTCATCATAAAGTTTTTTGAACTTCTGCAAATCCTCCCAGCAGGGACGCTTCCAATTTGGGTTTCTTAAAAGCGCCGCAGGATGATATGTTACCATCACTTTTATATTTTCAAATTCATACACTTTGCCTCTCATACTTGTAAGAGATTCTCTTTTATTCAGCAAGCCCTTTGCAGCAGTTAATCCCAAACACAAAATTACCTTCGGTTTTATTATTTCAATTTGCTTTTTCAGATAAGGCAAACATGTTTCCATTTCGTCAGGCAAGGGTGTTCTGTTATCAGGCGGACGGCACTTAACGATGTTCGCAATATAGACATCATCACGTTCAAAATTAATTGCTTTAAGAATATCTGTTAAAAGTTTTCCTGCTCTTCCTACAAAAGGCAAACCTTGCTTATCCTCTTCCGCACCGGGTCCTTCGCCAACAACCATCACATCTGCATTAGGGTTTCCGCTTCCGAATACAAATTTGTTTCTGCCTTCGTGTAATTCACAGGCAGTACATTGGTTTATCATCCCTTCCAGTTTCTCTAATGTTTCTGCTTTTTCCCATTCTTCTTTTTCTTCGGGGAATAGTTCACATTCTTCGAATTTGGTAATTTTCTTTTTAGCCACTGCTGTTGTCTTTCTTTTCACTTCAATTTCTTCAAACAGATCGTCCCCAAAAATTTCTTTTTGATCTTTTAGTGCTTCTATTAATTGTTCTTTTAAAGCTCGTTTCATTACAATAATAAATTTTCTTCCTGTCTGCTCAGCAGGTAAACTGAATGACTGATGTTTGCTTTAACTTCCTTTTTCAGTCTTTTAAGTAAAATCGAAAAGGTTAAAATAAATGATCAAGAATTTTGTTTGCAATCTGGAATTTTGTTTGAAGTGGCAGATTGATTGCCTTACCCGTTTTTTTTATTAGCGTAACTTTGTTCGTGTCAAATTCAAAACCGCTTTTTTTATCTTTTAAAGAGTTTAACAC
>JBATTD010000453.1:0-6304 GCA_049670345.1 Ignavibacteriaceae bacterium | reverse complement strand
CTCTTTTACCTCTGAAAAAATGATTGAAACCAATCTCATAAAGTGTTGCAGCGCTTGCGTAGGTTGAGATGTGTCCTCCGATTCCATTTTCCATTTTGTTGGCTTTTACCACCATTGCCATTGCATTCCAGCGGATGATGCTTTTAATTCTTCTCTCAATTTCCCTGTTACCGGGGAAAGGCAGCTGCTTTTCTCTTGGTATTGTATTTATGTAAGGAGTGTTTGCAGTAAACGGAATCTGCACTCCGGCTTTATGCGCACGGATTTGCAATTGATGCAAAATATCAACAACTCTTTCGGGACCACCATGCTCAAGTACCCAGTCAAGTGAGTACAGCCATTCACTGGTTTCTAATTCTTCAATTTCGGTGTTAGTTTTATTATCATCACTCATAAAAATTTCCTTGTAAGGTTTTGTAAACTTCTGTAGATACGGCAATTCAAAATATAGGGGAATCCAACATCAATTTGTAAGAAAAAGTACAATTCGGTTAGATTTTAGTAAAATTTAGAATTGGCAAATTAATTGTTTGAGAGATGATAAACAAGGCAGTGACGATTATGAGAAAGAGTAAGATTATGATTAAGAGCAGGTGATCAACAGTGCTTCTCTTAATCTTAATCCAAATCTTCATCCCAAATATTTCTCATACCACTTCCGTCTCATTTCATCAGCTTCTTTGCGGTGCTTGCGCATAAAGTGATCGCCGCCTTCCAGCATTATCAAACGGAATGGAATGTTATGCTTAATCAGGTGATAAGATAAATCAAGTGAATCGTGAGGCAAAACCCTTGTATCGGCAGTTCCGTGAAATATTAACATTGGTGTATTTTTCGAGAGCTTCTCTGGAAAATTTACAATTGAGCGTGACTCGCATTTTTTAGTAAACTCTTCATCATTGTATTTACCCATTGTTGCTTCATACAACCTGCGCATAAAAGGGCTTTCATCCGAGTTGCAGCGAAGATTTGCAATTCCACCCGTAACAATTGCACATTTAAAATTGGCTGCCGGGTAAGCAGGATGGTTATTTTTTGTTAGTGCTAAATAGGTCATCATCCCGCCGCGACTCCATCCTTCTATTCCCCATCTATTATCATCTGCAAACTCAAACTCTTTTGCGAGAGATGTTAAATTTAACACATCATTAAGGTCATCGCCGCCAAATTCATCTTTGCCTTCGCCGCCGTCATTTCCCCTGTACTGCGATGCAAAAACTACGTAGCCCCAACTTGCAAGCTGCCCGAATAATCCTCTTGCAGTAAATGAATCGATTACGCCGCGATCACCAATTCCGCCTCTGTTCCATATTATGCACGGATATTTTTGTGAAGTGTCTTTTGGAAAAGCAATATAACCTTTAACCTTCAGCCCATCGGAGAGATAAGTTATTTTCTCCACTATCGTGCTATTTATTATTCCCGCTCCCCATCCGCTGTTTATCATACTGTTTTGCGAATCGGTAAGTTCAATTTTATTACGTTCAATTATTAAGGATTCAGTTTTACTCATTATAATTTCGAATGATTGATTATATTTATTAATTACAAATTACGGAATTTTAAAATGGCTCAAAAGAAAAGACAAAAGACATCTTCTGCAAAGGAAAACAAATCGAAGAAGAAGTTTAAACTGAATGCTTCGAAAGTAACCACAATAATTGTTCTGATTGCAGTTCCAATATTTTTTATTGTAAATAATTTTAAAAATAATAATGAGCCGGAAGTGAAATATTATACTTTTAAAAAGGAAGGTGAACTAACTTTTACAGATAGTTTGGGAAACACCAAAATTAAAATAGGTTTGGAAATTGCAGATAACGAATATGAACGCCAGCTTGGTTTGATGAACAGAAAATCGATGGAAGAAAACCAGGGAATGCTTTTTATCTTTCAGTACGAAAGGATGCAATCTTTCTGGATGAGAAACACTTTGATACCGCTTGACATACTATTTATAAATAAGGATAAAGAGATCATAACAATCCACAAAAACACCAAGACTCTGTCAACTCAAGGTTATCCATCAACTGGGCCGGCAATTTATGTGGTTGAGCTTTTAGGTGGTTTTACAGATAAGCACAATATAGTTATTGGCGATAAGATTTTTTGGATGGGGACTAAGCTATAAAATTACAATCTTCAATTCTCAATTAACAAATAAGCTTCAAATAACAAGCTCCAATTTTTAAAACCAATTTGATATTTGGAAGTTGGGATTTATTTGGATATAGAAATTTGAATTTTGGAAATTCAGGAGTTGTAAAGCTCATCTTCCACAAGCTCACAAATAATATGAGCAACAGTTATATGTCCTTCCTGTATGCGCTGTACATTTGATGAGGGAATAACAATAGGCAGATCAACAATTGCTTTTAGTTTTCCTCCTTCGCCGCCTAATAATCCAATAACTCTCATTCCTTTTGTATGAGCCATTTCAACGGATTTAATAATATTACTCGAATTTCCGCTTGTTGAAATTGCAATCAGTGCATCACCTTTATTCCCAAGCCCTTCAACATTTCTTGCAAATATATTATCAAAACCAATATCATTTCCACCTGCAGTTAGATTTGATGTATCTGTTGTTAATGCAATTGCAGGAAGAGCGGGACGTTGAATGTGATGACTTAGCCGTATCATTAATTCTGTTGCAATATGCTGGCAATCAGCAGCACTGCCTCCGTTACCGCAAAGCAACAGTTTGTTTCCCTTACGGTAAACTTCGCTAAGGATGTTTACAGCTTTAAGAATATCTTCTTTGCATCCCTGTCCAATCTTCAACTTGGTTTCTGAACTTTCTTTCAGAGATTCGGTTATAAATTTTTCTTTGTTCATATAGGAATTTTTTATAAAACTCAAAACTTAGCTGATTTGAAAACACCTTTAATGAGTTTACTTAGATAATTATACTTCAATAGAATTTTTAAAATGTACGGCATCGGCAAATGCTTTTATAGTTTGCCAATTGTCCTCATCTTCAAAATAGTTTCCTGTTACAATTACATTTGCACCGCTTTCAACTTTTTCGTGTGCAACCAATGGTGACCGGATTCCACCACCAACGATTACCGGGACATTGCAAACTCTTGTAACCGCTTTTATCATTTCATCCGGTACTGATTGATCGGCACCCGAACCTGCTTCAAGATAGATCATTTTCATTCCTAAATACTCTGCAGCGAGTGCAGTTGCAGCAGCTATTTCAGGTTTATTACGGGGTAATGGCATGCTTCCGCTCATATAAACAGCAGTGGTTGTTACTCCCGATTCTATTAAAATATAACCGGTTGATATCGGTTCAATTCCAGCTCGTTTTATCATTGGAGAAGCAATTACATGTCTGCCAATCAAGTGATCTGCATTTCTTCCACTAATTACCGAAAGAAACAGAATGGCATCCGCAACCGGAGAGATTTGATCAATGCTTCCCGGAAAAATAATAGCCGGTATACTTGTGTTGGTTTTTACTTGTTCAATCATTGCTTCAAAATTTCCGCTCATCATCAAACTGCCGCCAATTAAAAAACCATCTGCGCCGGCTTTTTCACAATGCTTTAGGAAATTTGCTGCTTTTTCCTGTGGTAATTTATCAGGGTCAAGCAATACAAGGTAAGCTGCGCCTTTTTCTTCTATTGTATTTAGGATATGGTTGTATGTTTTCATCTGTTTCTACTTGTCCGCCTCGGGCGGAATTTTATATTTTTGGCAGATGGAACTCGTCCCGACCTGCATACCGGACAGGCAGGTTCATCGTGACTCGTTTCATAACGGGTAATAATCGTTTTGAAATATAAAAAAAATGAGTTTTATAAGAAAGAATTATTTTTGATTTAAGTAATTATTTCTTGTGTATGATCACTGTTATCTTAATATCATTCGATTTAAAACAGCCTCCCGCCCTCTACCTTCTATAAGGGAAAGGGCTTAATGGGAGACTTATAGGGTGAGTACTTTTAATATATAAGTTTATTACTTCTCATTCAACAATGCTTATTCTACCCTTTTTAATTCCTTGAACTGTTCTTTATTAAGTTTTAGATATTCAGGATTCAAGTTTTTTTCTTCCTTTGAATTTGAAATTTACTTTATGGAATGTGTTGATTTCTGATAGATTTACTTTGAGTTTAGTCTAGCTCTAAATTTATAAATATTCATTCTACCGAATCAATTTTTGTCTTAAATTATATTTCAAAGTTTGAGTATTTTAATATCTGGGATTCAAAATATTATTTTTAGGATATTAGGCAGCAAACCAGTTTATTATTATGATAAAAATAATAATATTTTTAGGTGATTAGATTGCAACTATTGTTAACGAAGAAAATGATTCTTCTAAAATGAATAAGTTTATTTTTATATTGTACATAAAAAAAAGAGTTTAATATGATTAGTAAAGATTTATTAGATATCCTCTGCTGCCCGGAAACAAAAGCTGATCTTGTTTTAGATGGTGATACACTCGTATCAACAGATAAAGAAACACGACGCAGGTACAGAATTGAAGATGATATTCCAATTATGCTTATCGAAGAATCTGAACAACTAAGTTTGGAAGAGTGGGAATTGATTATGACCAAGCATGGCAAATCAAATCAATAGTTATTTTAACCAGTTTGGGACCAGTTTAAAATTAATTTGCAAATTCATCCAATCATAAAATATGTGCTGCAGACCAGCGAACTAATAAAATCACTATATTTCTCACAAAAAAAATTCACTTATGGATCCAATAAACATAATAGTCGGTATAAATATTATTGCAACTTTCGGAGCCAATGTTTCAGGAGCTAAAAAAGGCTTTAGAGATAAAATTGGAAACGCTAAAGAGAAACCGAATACATATTTGCAAAAATTTCCTGTTATTCTTTCAACAATTACATTACTCGGATTGATACTCGGTGTGTTTCAACTTGGCACTTTAGAGTATATTCCCGAGTATAATTCAATACGATTTATTGGACTGGCAGTTTATTTAATTTTTTCATGGGTTCAGATCTGGGCTTTCAAAACTTTGGGAGAAAATTATTCTCAGGATATTCTTATTAAAAAAGATCATCAGCTTGTAACAACTGGACCGTTTAGAACTATTCGTCATCCTCAATATATGTCGCAAATATTGCTTGACCTTGGAGGTGCTGCTGCAACGTTAAGCTATATTGTTGCACCAATTGCTGTTATACAAATTCTGTTTATACTTTTAAGAGCTTCAGTTGAAGACAAACTTATGGCAAAACATTTTGGCAATGAATTTTCTTCCTATAAAAAGAAAAGCGGATTTGTTTTGCCTTTTATAGGATAGATTATCATCATTAGTTTTCAACAAATGAGAATAAAACTTCTTTACATTTTAATACTTCTTTTGCCAGTAAATATCTTCGCACAGCCCTTTGGTAATATATCTGTTATTACCGAAAAAGGTATTAAAGATATTCCATCATACAAAAGAGAAAAAACAGTTTATTTTTCTATCAGAGATTTTGCCGACGCAACTTCAATAAATTATTTTTACAACAAAAAGAACGGTAAGATTGAACTTAAATTTGATAAATATCTTCTAAAGATAACAGCAAAAAATCCTTATTTTGTAATTACTGAACGAACTACAGGCAGCCAAACAATTTATCAGCTCCCAACATCAAGTTATATATTTAATGATAAAATTTTTATTCCGCTTATCTTCAGTACCGACCCAATTGAAAAAGCATGGGGAAAGAAATTAAACTCTAGTGAACCAAATAAGATTATTGTGAATAATAGCTTTGATGTTAGTGATGTTAAGTTCTTCGCCGATAAAGAAATAGACGAAACATTACCGGGCTCTTCATTTAATATAACCGGTATGATAATATCTGACAGAGCAAACGGAACATTAATCACCTTGCATTCGAATAAGCGAATACCATCTTATTACAGCTTATACAAAGATGGTATAGTTACAATAATATTCAGGCAGGTAAAAGCCGATACAAACAGAACAGATCGTGAAAACCTAAGCGGGTTGATAAATAAAATAAAAACGAGAAATATTGGTCCCGATGCAGAATTTAAATTTAGCGTTGGCGAAGAATACTCAACCAATGAAGTGATGAATGTTGAAGGAACCAATGATATTTTAATTACAATCCATAACAAAATTTTTACTAAAGCCGAATACGAAAAAAGAACAAAAGAGAAATGGAACTTTGATGTAATTGTTATTGATCCAGGACACGGTGGAAAAGATCCCGGCGCAATAGGTTTAAATAAGATTAATGAGAAAGATATCAACTTAAAGGTTGCATTAAAGTTAGGAAAATTAATT
>JBATTD010000452.1:0-2364 GCA_049670345.1 Ignavibacteriaceae bacterium | reverse complement strand
CCCTTATTTTCCCAAATACCAGACCCATAAAGTTTTTGTTCTGATTCATGATAAAACTCATGATTGGCCAATTTAGTATTACTATCAATGTTTGATAAAAGAAGAACCTGGTAATCACCATCATCCGTATTAGTGAAGAAATTAATATTTCCAATTTCTACCTGCGGGTAGGATTGATGAGAAAATCCAAGAAGACTCAATTGCTTTTTGATTAAATTAGCAGAAGAATTAACTCCCTCAACGTTTCGAACATAAGTATTAATGTTTACAAGATGCTTAAGAAATTCTTCCAGGTTTGATTGGCGGCCTCTTAGAAAACCTCTTATGCGTACATGCATCGGGGCTTTCGTAAATTGTTTTATATCATCGATCGGTACTTCTGCTGAAGTAAAATATCTTAGGGCGGCCACATCGAGCATCTTGTTGACCAACGCCTTATAATTATAACCTGCAACCGATGCTGCTTTCGGATAAGTTCCGGTAGGACCCAGGCTGGCCATGGAATTAATTTCTAGAATATAGATTTTTCCGTTCTCATCCATTCTGATATCTACGCGTGCAAAATCCCGTAGTTGTAAGGCCCGGAATGCTTCGATACTTATTCGGGACATTTCAGAGCCGACCTCAGCGGAAATCTGTGCAGGACAAATTTTGTTTCTTGGGGCAGTCTTCTTATTATCTAATGATTGGATAGCGTCCGGATCGCCTTCAAGATCAATTTCAAGAATCGGAAAGGTTTCAACCGGATTATTACCCAAAAGTCCAACTGCAAATTCGCGTCCTCGAATAAATTGTTCTATCAGCGCAGGCTGCTGAAATTCGGCTAATATATATTGAACAGCTTCTTTCAATTCGGCAATATCGTGCACAACACGCAAACCAAATGAAACTGATTCCATTTTGGGTTTTACTATAACAGGAAATTCTACCTCGGAAACATCTTCATTAAGATCAGAAAACACCCAGAAATTAGGAGTGGGGATACCATGTTTTTGTAATATAATTTTTGTTATCACCTTATCAAGAGCCAGCACATGACCACCTGGTGATGACCCGACATAAGGGATGCCAAGCATTTCCAACATGGAAGGAATGTGTGTATAGCGGCTTTCCCCCTGAATACCATATGCCATATTAAACACCATACCCATTTTTTCACCTTCGAGCACGTGGGGCATAAAATCCTGCAATCGTTCTATTACATGCATATCTCCATCGATAACAGATACATTATGTCCGCCTTCCTCAAGAGATTCCGCTACCTTATTAACAGTATTCGGATTATAAATCTCTTTATTTTGCATCCCGAATACATTAATAACTTTAGAGACATCTTTATTGTAAATTAAGGCAATTTTCATTTAATCCTTTCTCATCCAATATTGTATCCACACATTTTCAAAAAATTTGTAACAAGTAACATACCGATCTCGCCTGAAACTTCCGGGTGGGCCTGGAAACCATATATTTGTTTTGATTTATGGCGGATAATCTCGTTAGGAGTAATATCAGATTCAGCGAGACTCTCAAAATCGGGCGGCAATTCTGAAACATGAAAATTATGACGGCGGATTAAACTCAGTTCTTTTGTTTTTAATCCTTCGAATATCGGGTCATCAGGTTTAGTGATTGTTATTTTTTCTTTTTTCATTACATGATCAGGTAACTTCTTAAGACGGCCACGATGGGCTGTTGCGATAATTTCGTGACCAAGACAGAAACCAATAGTAGGAACTTCAAAATTCATTAAAGAGACAAAATTAGATGTTAAATTTAGCGGCGCGTATGGGCTGCCCCGCCCGCCGGATAACATCAAACCTGATACTACTGTTTTTGCTGAGAGTATGATAGGCTGATTGTGATCAAAAATGATATAATCAAAGTCCTGTTCTGAAAGATAATCACGTTTAAATCTTTTAATAAAACGACTTTGGTTATCTATTATTAATAGCATTCTTCCACTCCAATCATAACAAGTTAAAAGCAGGTGAAAATAATTAATTTGTATTTGAATTAAATATATAAAACATAATTAACAGTCAAAACTAAAACAACAATGCTTAACAAAACCCTCAACCTAAAAATCATACAATTGAGCGCGTATCGAAAGAAGCGGTCGCCGGAGGGTTGCGGGGAGATGAATATTTTAGTTTAACTATTCTGCACCGGCTTTTTTCAAAATCGTTATAATCTCTTTATATTCTAATGCAGTAGCTCTCTGGAGTGGAGTTTCTCCATCTTTAGTTTTTGAATTGACATTCGCTTTAGCATCTATAAGATTTTTTACACTTTCAACATCACCACGCATTGCAGCGAACATTAGAGCAGTCCAATCCAAATCACCTTTTATATTTACATCTGCTC
>JBATTD010000451.1:0-1768 GCA_049670345.1 Ignavibacteriaceae bacterium | reverse complement strand
ATTGATATCAGGTATATGTTTATTAAGATAATCTGCAAGTTTATCAATAGAATGCACACGATCATGTACAAAGTAAACCTGGCCGCCACGCCTTAACTCCGTCAATATCCAATCTTTTATTTTTAATATTTCAAAAGTTGAAACATTAGTTATAATCGGCTGCCTGTTTGGTGGAGGTGTTGCAATAATTGAAAGATCGCGTGCACCAAGCAAAGAAAGATTTAGTGTGCGTGGAATTGGCGTAGCGGTTAAAGTAAGTGTATCAACATTAACCTTTATAGAGCGGAGTTTCTCCTTTGCAGAAACACCAAAGCGATGCTCTTCATCTATTATAAGCAAACCAAGATCTTTAAATTTTATATCTTTCGAAAGCAATCGATGTGTACCAATTACAACATCAACTTTGCCTTCTTCTAATTCTTTAAGTGTAACCGTTTGTTCCTTTTTTGTTTGGAAACGTGATAGCATACCAATCTTTACGGGGAATTGTGTGAGACGGTCTTTAAATGTATTATAGTGCTGCTCAGCTAAGATTGTTGTTGGAACTAGTAATGCTGTTTGCTTACCATCTTGTATGGCTTTAAATGCCGATCTAACAGCAATCTCAGTTTTACCAAAACCAACATCACCGCAAACTAATCTGTCCATAGGATTCTCAACTTCCATATCAAGCTTTACATCCGTTGTAACAGTTACCTGGTCTGGTGTATCCTCATACATAAATGATGCTTCTAGTTCCTTCTGCCAAACAGTATCGGCACCATACTGAAACCCCTTTGCAGCTTTTCGTTTCGCATAAAGTTCAATCAGTTCCCTTGCAGCTTCTTTTATTTTTCTCTTTGTTTTACGTTTAGTGCTTGTCCAATCGTTGCTGCCAAGTGTTGAGAGTTTAGGGGTCAGTCCACCATCGATGGATTTATTTGAAGAATATCTTTTAACCAACGTAAGATAATTCAGATTTACATACACTACTCCGCCTTCATTATAAAGAAGCTTCATCGATTCCTGTTTCGTTTCGCCAATCTGAATTGTTTCTAATCCCGTATACTTTCCAATTCCGTAATCTTCATGAACAACAAAATCCCCTCTTTTAATTGAAGCAAAAGCACGGGATTTGGACTTCTTAAATTTCTTTTTCGATGGCACTTTTGTACGATAAGGTTTGTTAAAAATTTGATAATCCGTTAGAATCAGCAGTTTGTTTTCTTTGTGAAGGAAACCATTTTTAATGGCTAATGTTTCAACTTTTATCTTGCCGGAATCAATTAAAGCAGAAAGTTCTTTTTTAAACTCGCTAAGCAACTCTTTTAATCTTATTGTTTGAAGTTCATTCTCGGCAGTTATCACTACATCGAAGGATTCGTCGGTATAATGTTTTAGAATGGAAAAAAGGATTTCGTAATTCGAGTTTATTGTTGGTGCGTCAGCAAATCCCAATTCTATTTTATTTTCAGATGATCCAATTTCTTCCTGCAAAATCCATCGTACAGATTTGCTTAATAAATTTGATGTTGTTTTCTCTTCCTTCAACTCTATTTTTTCTTCACTAACGGTTTGGGAAAAATCATCATCTTCAAAGTCGGTGGGAGAAATTTCTTCTGAACTATTTTTTATAAAGGGATCTTCAGTCTGGAGTTCAAAATTATCAATTTCATATTTTGATGCAAGAACAAGCGGGTTATCTAAATAATCAAATATATCCGAACTGTTTTTCTCACCGTCCGCTTCCTCTTTGCTTAACTTGCCAGCCAAAGTAACCGTATCAATT
>JBATTD010000450.1:0-1626 GCA_049670345.1 Ignavibacteriaceae bacterium | reverse complement strand
GATCGGTGCTGTTTGCTCCGCTTAATGTAAGCGTGCTTCCATTTTGAGTAATATCAATCTGGGCATAAGGAACGTGATTTACTTTATGATTTATTAGCAGCGAATCCGTCAGTTCAGTTTGTCCTCCTACTTCGGCTTGCAATTTAAAATAATTATCTCCTTCAAGTATATGAAGTGAGGTGTCAACTATTCCATTTACAACCTGTACATCCCAGGTGGAATCGGAACGAATTATTTGTGCCGAGGTAACTGTAGTATCATATCCACCATTATCACTAAAAATTGCCCCCTGTAATTGCCAGGATTCTTTCCAGGTTTCTGAATCCAATGTTAAAAATTGAACAGCACCTGACTGGATAGTAAATGTAGCTGTATCAGCACTAAAAGTACCAACTGTACTTTGTGCAAAAAGTATTAATTCATGTTCTCCATCGCCTAATGGATTAGGGGGAATAAAACTCAGCTTTTTTTCAGATTGATCATAGCTGCTTCCCAAATTCAAATATTGAACACCATCTATACTTAGAATTATAGTTGAGGTATCAACACCCGAAGAAATGGATGGGAATATGTATGCGCTTATCTCAGGAAATCTTGATCTGATAATTCCTGACGCTGGAGTCGAATTTGGAAGCAGTAAATGAATAACAGGGTTTCGTATAAATAAGAAAGAATTATTATTATCATTTGGGTTCTCTCTTGGATTCAAAGGATCTTGCAGCCATATATTATCAGCGTTAATCTTGTATTGGTAGGCTCCGGGTACACTAAAAGGTACGGGTAATGGGTCTGGTCCCCCCACTCTCAATCTAAATGTTTTGAACCAGGATTCTGAAACTGGATCAAAAGTCATCATGGATGCTGAATTTAACGTCCATCCGTTAAACTCACCGGGTAAATAAACAGTGTTTGGATTATTATCAGGGTAATAGAAAAACGTTACATCAACGCTGTCATCCTGCTGGGCCAGAACCAGAGAAGATATAACCAGAATAGAAATTATAGTAAATATTCTTTTCATATGGCATTACCTTTAAAAACTATTGCAAACAAATTAAAATGTTTTATTTCATTTAGCAGCAAACAATTCATTCGTACAAAAATAATAATGCTAATCCAGAAATGATACGGTAAAAGAAATCTACTCATGGGAAAAGGAAGTGTAATAAAAAGGAGACTCAACTTAATTAAGGTTCTCCTTCTTTAACACATTCATCGGTTTAATTATCTGTGCTCAGCTTACTCACATTGCTCGGGCTAATTCTGTTTAGATCTTAGTTTTTGTTGATTCCCTAAAAAAATGAGTTTCTAAATTTTAATTAATTATTTTTTATGGAAGCAATAAAATGAAAAAATCCCTTGTACTTTTTTTAGTTTTAATTAGCGTTACGACTATTTACTGTTTCAATTTAGAAACTGAGCAGAATAATTCAGCAATTTATAATCCATTTAAACCTAATCCTCAACAAAGCAAATGGTATAATGGTGGAAATATTGGCTTTAACTTTTGGAACGATTACTTCTATCTGGGGATCTATCCACTAGTTGGGTATAAAGTAACTCCTAAGTTTTCGGTTGGTGGTAAACTTGGTTATGCTTATTACAGTATAAACAATACAGATCTTA
>JBATTD010000449.1:0-2382 GCA_049670345.1 Ignavibacteriaceae bacterium | reverse complement strand
AATTTAGAATGGAGACCGATTTAGAAAACCTTCAGACAGTTGATCTTCTAATTAAAAAGGGATTGCCGGGATTATATGGCGGAGAGCTAGAGTTTGATTTTGAACAAACTGTTTCGATGGTGAATGTAAATCCTTCCATTAACTTTGTTGATAAAAAAGGTAAATACCTGATGCTTGGAGGCGAAAAAAATCTTCAGGTAAACGCAGTAAATATTAACGAAGCTGAAATAGAGGTATCACAAATCTTCAAAAACAACATTCTGCATTTTCTCAATCAGTACAGTTACGGCTACTATTATGATGATTACTATGGATATAATCCCACGTATTATGCCGGTGATTTCGGTAAATCGCTTTACACCGAAAAAGTAAAATTTAATGAAACAAAAAACTGGCTCAATACATTTGCGGTTAATCTTAGTAAAGCAATTGACCAGAAATATAAAGGCATATATATAGTAGCTGTTCGTTCGGCTGAAAAAAGATGGATCAGTGATTCAAAAATGGTTGCAATGTCCGACCTGGGAATTATTGCCAAGTCCTCACAGAATGAAATAATGGTATTTGTAAATTCCATCAGCGGTGCTGAGCCTGTAGCCGGTGCTGAAATAAGTGTTATCTCAACAAACAACCAAACTATACTGTCCGCTAAATCAAACGAAGAAGGGGTTGTTCTATTAAACAATGTAAAAGAAAAAATAAAAGGATTCACCCCAAGATTAATTGTTGTTGAAAAAGATGGTGATTTCAACTATATCGATCTGAGGGAAACACAAATTGAAACATCTAGATACGATGTGGGAGGTATTACACAGTATGCCGAAGACTTTAACACATTTATTTATTCTCCGCGAGATCTTTACCGCCCCGGGGAATCGGTTAACCTGTCTGCTATTGTTAGAAACGATAAGATGAAAATCGTTGAGGGAATTCCAGTACTTGTAAAAATTATAACCCCGACAGGAAAGACATTTGATGAATATAAAAAAGATCTGAACGTAGAAGGTTCATTTGAAATATCGTTTCAGCTTCCGGTGTATGCACAAACAGGCGGATATATTGCGCAAGTTTATACAGGAAGCAAGCAGCTTATCGGTACTTATAGATTCAGTGTTGAAGAGTTTGTCCCTGATAAAATAAGAGTTATCCTAGAGAGTGATAAAAAAACTACAGTCCCTGGCGAAACTGTTTCAATTAACGTTGATGCCGAATTTCTATTCGGAGCGAAGGCAGCAGATCTTAGGTACGAAGTTGATATTCAATTACAGCACAAATCTTTTATAAGCAAAAATTATTCAAAGTATGTTTTTTATAATTCATCTATTGTTAATACAAGTATTGAAAACACTCTTGTGGATGGTATTTTGGATAAAGATGGTAAAGCAATAATAACGTATGAAATTCCAAAATATATTAAAAGCGGGGGTGTGATTACCGGAACTGCGTATGTAAGTGTTTTTGATCTTACCGGAAGAACTGTTACAAGAACAACAAGTTTCGATATTTATCCTAAAAACTATTTCATCGGAATAAAAGCAGAAGGTTATTATTATGGTGTTAATGATAAATTGAATTTTCAGTTGGTTGCCGTTAATCCATCCGATAAAGAAATTAAAAACTTTAATGCTGCGGCTAAACTGATTCGTTACGAATGGCAGACAATCCTTAAGAAAGATCATTCCGGACAGTATTATTATGCTTCAGAACAAAAAGCAATTGATGAATGGGAAAAAGATATAACTATAAATGGACCTACACCTTTTGGATTTACTGTTACAAGGTCGGGTAAGTATGAATTAAGAATATCAAAAAAAGGAAGTAATGATTACCAGAAAAAAATATTTTATGCTTATGGATGGGGAAGTTCAACTGCTTCCTCTTTTGAGGTTGATAAGGAAGGAAGAATTGAAATTGTATTTGATAAAAATGAATACCAGCCCGGAGAAAAAGCAACGGTGCTGTTTACCTGCCCGTTTTCAGGTAAACTTCTTGTTACATTAGAAAGAAGTGGTGTGCAAAGCTATCAATATATTGAGGTTGCAAATAAATCAGCGGAAATTGAAATTTCACTAATTGATGATTATATGCCTAACATCTATGTAACGGCAACTCTTTTCAAAAAACATAATCGTGATAATTCAACTCCTTTTCTTGTCGGGCACGGATTTGCATCGATGAAGGTAGTGAAAAACAAAAATAAACTTCCTGTAACAATCTCTGCACCTAAAAAAATAAAACCAAGGACTGTAAAGGAGATAATAATAAAAACCGAACCGCAAAAAAATATATTTATAACATTAGCTGCTGTTGATGAAGGAATATTACAAATCAAAAACTTCGTAACTCCCGATCCGTTTAAGTTTATGTATGCAAAAAGACCGT
>JBATTD010000448.1:0-2101 GCA_049670345.1 Ignavibacteriaceae bacterium | reverse complement strand
TTATCTTCACCATACTCCAATTGATAAATTTCAGACTCAGTTTCAGCAGGTAGTTTTCCTGGTTTACGTGCAAGAATAAATCCAACATCCAGTTTTTGAGCGAGCAGAGAACCGAATATAAAACCTCGTGATTCTATTCCAACAACTTTATCAATTTTTATTCCGTCTGTAAACGTTAATAAGTATTTTAGTGTTTTATTTACCGCTTCCGGCTCCTTTAGCAAAGTTGTTATATCTCTGAACATAATTCCCTTAACCGGAAAATCTTTTATGCTCCGAATGTACTTTTTTAATTCTTCCTGCATTGCTCCACCTAATTTTTAAGAAAAGATTCTAACCCATTTTTGAAATCTTCAGATGATCTGCTGATAGCATTTAACCTTATGCAATAATGTACTGCATCCTCAACTGAGAGACCCAACACAGAATTAATGATTGATTTTGTTTCTTTAACACTAAAAACGGAGTTTTTCCGGATATTAGAAGCGACATTTATAGCCCCATCTAAAGCATTGTCATAAATATAGTTAGCAAATCCTATCTCATAAGCACGTTTGCCATTAATAATTTCCCCTGTAAGAAGCAATTGTCTTGCTATTCCCTCTCCAATCCTGTTAAGGATAAAAATGGATACCATTGCAGGTATAAACCCTATCTTAACTTCGGAATATCCAAACCTAGAATGATCTTCATCTGCTACAATCAAATCACAAACTGATGCCAATCCACATCCACCGGCTATTGCTGCTCCATTAACAGCAGCTATAGTTGGTTTTGGAAATTTGTAGATCATCAAAAACAGCTCTGCTAAATCTTCAGAGTCTTTTTCATTTTCAATTGATGAGAAATTTCTTAACTCGCTTAGATAAGAAAGATCAGCTCCCGCGCAAAATGCTTTACCCTCTCCAGTTATTATTAAAACTTTAACCTTATCATCATCTCTAACTTCATTCAGTTTTTCTTTCATCTGCTTTACTAAATCAGGATGAAGAGCATTGCGTTTATCAGGACGATTTAATTTTATTATACCAATATCATCTTTTAGGTTGTAACTAATCATAATCATAGCCTACACTAATTTTATTTTACTTCGGAAAATTTCTATGCACTAAAATAGGTAACAATTAAATAAATTTGAACAAAAGTTGAGATAAATGCGAATATTCCGCCAGCCATTGCCTGACCGAAACTATGACACTTAAGCTGTATTCTTGACCATCCAACCAAAACTGAAATAACCAAAAACATCAAAGCTATCGGTCCAAAGATAAAAGTTACCGCAGCTATTGGACCTGAAGCACCCATTGTATGTGCGCTTATCTTCCACTTTTTGTTAATAATTATTGCTATCAAAGTATTGGAAATATAACAAAACCAAAAAAGCGATTGAAATGATGTTAACTTTATACAATAGAAGGGGAATAAATCCGATGATAAAAAAAATTATAGAAATAGACATCGGAACAGTTCTTTCCTCTTTTATTGAAGCATCTATATCAACTATCTTCCCTCTTTTCCGGTAATGTAAAAATAAAACTATAGGAGAAATGAAACCGAATATGAGAGCAACAAGTATCGTAACTAATATCTTAGTGAAATCAGTTTCTAAGTAAAGAGCGAAAATTGTAAATATAATAATTGTGAACGAAGGAGGAACAAAAATAGTGGAAACCATCCTGGCGAGTTTATCTTTATTTATCTGCAACGGAGAATAAGATGAATAATAATTGAAAAATACTCTTAAAAAATAATAAGATTTTTAGATTTAAAGTTGAAATTCCTCTTTGTGATCTTTAAGATAATTCAGATAATTTAAAAGTGTTTCTTCCACACCATTATAATCTAGAAATTGCATTAAATCAGAACGAACTTTAGAAGCACTATAGAGTCCTTTTAAATAACCTGAATAAAATTTTCTATGCTCTAAAACTGCACGTCTCTCTCCTTTAACATCAATCGCCAATTTTAAATGACGCAGGCAGCTTTTAATTTTTATTTCTTCATCTATCTCCGTGTTAATGGTTCCGGTGTGCATTAATTCTTTTGCTTCTAAAAATATCCAGGGATTACCAATTGCACCGCGTGCAATCATTACACCATC
>JBATTD010000447.1:0-3279 GCA_049670345.1 Ignavibacteriaceae bacterium | reverse complement strand
CTTGATTACGGAAGATTCGTTAAGTCTCTTACCGCCTATGATAAAAACGATTCCGTAATTATAACAGAAAAGATATCCTTAAATAAATGGCTTATATCAACGCCGGAAAAAGTTTATAAAATCGATTATGTAGTTGAAGACTCTTTTGATGCAGAACTTGAAGAGCATAAAATCTACCCTATGAGTGGAACAGGAATTGAAAAAGACTTTATCATATTAAATACTTTTGGTGTTCTTGGATATTTCAGTGGGCTATTAAATAAACCGGTTAAGATAGAAATTGATTATAATCCTGAATGGAAAATCGGTACAGCTCTCGAGAAGGAGAATGGTTATTACGTGGCTGACTCATATTATCACCTGGCTGACTCCCCGATATTATTAGGTGATCTAACTACTGCCTCGGCAATGATAGGAGATATTGAAGTTGATGTATTTGTTTATTCAGAGAATGACACAATAAATGCAGATACAGTTCTTTACCTGGCAGAGGATGTATTAAAAGCGGCAGTAGAGTTTACTAAATATGCACCGGTTAATCGATACTCATTTTTAATGTATTTCTTAAATGATGAAACTTATAAGAGAAATGGACTGCATGGTGGTGGTGCGCTTGAACATTCATATAGTTCAACTTATGCTTTTCAAGCAAAGCCAGAATTTATGTTTATGTTAAGAGACGTAATTGCTCACGAATTTATGCACATTTTAACCCCACTAAATTTACGAAGTGAGATCATTGCTAATTTCGATTATTCAAAACCAAGCTCCGAGGATAAGCACGTTTGGCTTTACGAAGGTGTAACCGAGTGGGTGTCGCTTATTATGCAGCTTAGAAGCGGTGTGGATGATATCGAATCTCATCTATCTGCAATTTCCAGAAAACTAAGAAATTCTGAATCATACGATTCAGCTTACAGCTTAACACGCATAAGTAAGGAATGGTCCACTGATGAAGGTAACAAGCAATATGGGAATATATATATGCGTGGTGCAGTAACAGCGGAATTGCTGGATATCCGGTTACTCGAGCTCTCAGGAGGAACGCGGGGATTACGAGAAGTTTACCTTGATTTAATCAAACTGTATGGAAAAGAAAAACCTTTTGATAATGAAAAGTTCTTTGATGTCATAGTTAAATTGACCTATCCCGAAATAGAAGAATTCATTAACAATTATATAAGAGGGACAGAAAGTTTACCATATCGAGAGTACTTTGAAAAACTTGGAGTAAAATACATTTTCAGCCAGCCTTCAAAAAATAAAACACCGGTATTCGGACTTCATTTAGGATCTTCTGATGGAAAGCATTTATCTATAAATGGATTCTCAAGGGTATATAAGGACTTTGGACTTAAAGAAGGTGATATAATTCTTAAGGTATTTGGCGAAGATGTATCTCTCGAAAACACAGATGAAATAATTGAAAGAAAAAATGAAATGAAACCCGGCGATACGTATGAGGTCACTATAAAACGAGGTGATGAAGAGTTAACATTTACGGGTACACTATTTGAAAGAATGGAATATCATATATTAAATGTAGATGAAAATTGTACCGAGCAGCAACAAGAATTTAGGGATGTGTGGAGTAATTATTTATCTATAAATGAATAATCTAGAATATTAAACCAGGTAAATACTTTGCCCTGCAGTGGCTGGAAATAGTAAACTGCGTATCATGCACTAATTCCCAACACAAAATAAAAAACCCCCGCCTAGTCGTTAAGCAGGGGTTGGGGAAAGAAATAAGTTATTGAATTTATTTTAAGAGTATCATCTTCTTCGTTTCAACAAAAGCACTTCCGCCACCATTCGTATTATTAGTAGCAATAACTCTGTAGAAATAAACTCCACTCGGAATGTAACCTGCGTTGAATTCAACTTCCTGATATCCAATTTCCATTGTTTCATTGTTAATTAGTACTTTTACAAGTTCACCAATCGCATTATATATCTCTAATTTCACTTTACTTTCAAATGGAAGTGCAAACCTGATTTTTGTACTTGGATTAAACGGATTTGGATAGTTCTGATGTAGAACATATTCAGTAGGTGTAATGTCCATATTATTATCATCTACATCCGTCGGAATTACCATATGAACAGTATCACTTCTGCTTGAAATTGTGTCGGCAGTAAATGCAAAAACTCTGTAAATATATGTTGTATCCAGAACCACAACAGCATCTATATAAGAAGTATTATTTGTACCTACAGTATCATATAGAACAAAGCCAGTGTTTGCTGAATCTCTCTCAATAGCAAATCCTAATTCATCATTAGAATTATCCACCCAATTCAGTTGAATTGAGCTTGGTGGGCCAATAACCAGGCCTACAAGTTCAGATGGTGCCGGTAATATAGTAACTACCTGAGCAGGTCCTGCATATCCGGATTCAGTGAATGTATTAAATCCTTTAACCTGGTAATTATATCTTTTACCCTGTGATACCGTTGCATCTATATAAGCTACTGTGTTGGCAGCAACTGTATCAATAACCTGAAATACATCTGTAACCGGGGTCTCTCTTTCGATAATGAATCCGTCTTCATTATTAGAATTATCGGTCCAGCTAAGTTCAGCCTGGTCTACAACCAGTGCAGTTGCAATCAAACCAGTAGGATCAATTATTGCCTCGATGCCAACAGTTAATGCAAATCTTGCAGTATCAGTTAGCGAAGCAGGAGTACCGTCATCAGTTGCAATTACTGTTATATCAGGATATGAGCCCGAATCACCTGGAGCAGGTGAGAAAGAAAACGTTCCAGTACCATCTCCATTATCCGTAAAGCTTCCGAATGATGGAAGGTTAGCAGTTGTAAGTGTGATATTGTCCCCGTCAGGATCCGTTGAATTTACAGCAACACCTAAAGAATCGCCTTCATTCATATTCTGATCTGTTATTGGATCTAATACAGGTGCACGGTTTACATCACCCACTGTTAACGTAAATGCAGTTGTATCGGATAAACCAGGTGTTCCATCATCCGTTGCTACAACCTGTATGTTTGGATAACTTCCAGCTTCTCCAAAGCCGGGTAAAAATGAAATCAACCCTGTACCATCTCCATTATCCGTAAAGCTTCCAAATGAAGGTAGATTATTTACAGTTAATGTAATATTATCTCCATCAGGATCTGTTGAATTTACTGCAACACCTAAGGAGTCATTCTCATTCATATTCTGATCTGTTATCGGATCTAATACAGGTGCACGATTTATATTACCCACTGTTAACGTAAATGCAGTTGTATCGGATAAACCAGGTGTTCCAT
>JBATTD010000446.1:0-1763 GCA_049670345.1 Ignavibacteriaceae bacterium | reverse complement strand
GTAATGAGTGAATGCATCCAGGTTTAAATCAACCTTATTCAAACCCACATCGGTTGCAATCCATAAATTATTTTTACCAGGGACTTTGGATTGAATTATGTCCAGAACAAAATTATTGCTCAAACTGTTTCTGTCTTTTGGATTATGTACATAGTGTTTTATTTTTTTAATTTGTTTATTTTCAAGAGTCACTCCGTATAATCCGTTATTCATAGTGCCGATCCATAAAGTCCCCTCGCTATCTAAGTACAGTATTGAATTCATTTCGTCATTTGAAGTGCTGCTATCAACATCGAAAAACTTGAAGTGTTTATTTTCCTGATCATATAATTGCAAGCCTTGATTCCAGGTGGATACCCAAATATCACCGGATTTAGTTTTTTGAAGGAATCTGATTTTGTTCGACCTGAGACCGAATTTATTATCGGGATCCGCTTTGATATGTTCGAAAGATTCATCTGAAGGATTAAAAATACTGATTCCATTATTAAATGTTCCAACCCATAGCTTACCATCATTATCTTCGCAAATTGCATTAACCCGGTTTGAACTGATACCATTAGGATTATCAGGATCATATATGTAGCGCTTATAAATACCAGTTTCCGGATCAAATTTAGTTATGCCAGAATTACCCCCGAACCAAATTTTACCATCTCTAACAACGTATATACATTCAACACGATAATCGCTTAAACTATTTGGATTGCCGGGGATATGTCTATACCAGATAAATGGATTTTGCTGTCTATCGTATTTACTCATAAGTCCACCCCACATACCTACCCATATGTTGCCTGGTCTATCTTCATAAATTGAATGAATTTTATTCCCACCGACATTTTCATATTTTGTAAATATTGGTTTACTGCCATTATACATTTGTTCCAATTCTATTGAACAGAGTCCATTGACTGATGAACCTATCCAAAGTGTTTGGGATCTATCAATAAATAAATGAAACGGAGAATCAGAACATATACTTGCCGGATCATTCGGATTATGGTTATAGTATCTAAAAGTTTTGGCTTTTGGATCAAATTTTCCTAACCCGGTACCTGGGATTTCAGAAAGTAAAAAACCAGTTGCAAACCAGATTGTTCCAGAATCATCCTCACAAATTGAGGTTACTAAATTAGATCTTATCCCATTTGGGTTATTATTATCAAATTTATAATGTTCGAAGTTTTCAGTATCCGGATCAAAATAGATTAACCCGTTTTCCATTGTGCCGATCCATAATTTGTCTTCTCTATCCTTTAGTAAACTCATAATAAAATTGTCTTTTTCTTTTTGTTTAATATCTTCAGCGCTGCTAAAATCATAAGATTTATACATAGCTTCTCCGCTGCTGTCAAAACTCATATAAAGCAATCCTCTTTCTTGCGTACCTATCCATAATGTGCCGTCATCGTTAAGAATAATACTGATTATATTTTTACAGGTGATTGTTTTGGAATTATTTGTTTCTTGTAAAAAGCGGGTAAATTTTTCAGTCCTCTGATTAAAGTAATTTAATCCTCCACCCCAGGTACCAACCCATAAATTTCCATTTTTATCCTCCTTTATATCTGAAACCCAATTATTTGATAAGGATGTCGAGTCGAATGGAATGTTAGTATAATACTTGAGATTGTATCCATCATATCTGGCAAGACCCGCCTGTGAACCAACCCATAAAAACCCACTAGAATCTTGTAAAAAGCAAAAAGAAATAGCTATAGGAATATGTTCAAATTCAGGTTCAACAGATTGTGCGTATA
>JBATTD010000445.1:0-3594 GCA_049670345.1 Ignavibacteriaceae bacterium | reverse complement strand
GATCCGGATTATCATTGATACTGATCTCTACCAAAGGAAAATCTGATGGAACTGATACGCCATCTATAATTACAGGATCATTGCCGTTGCTCTTTTGTAAAACTGATTCATTATTAGCTCTTGTGTTTTTTTCTATCTCTTTCATCCTTTTCAAAAACCAGGGAGATTGTGTTTTTGGCGATATTTTAAATTCATAGGTTTTAACAGGGATAAATAGATCATTATCATATAGCTTTGGTGCCAGCTTAAAAAATACTTTTTCTCCGGGAGTGTAATTGGTATTAGGTTTAAATATTATTGTTCTTTTATCTGTCGAAACAATTGTTGTCCCCTTAACAACTCCACTCATCTCACCTCTTACATTAATAAAAGAGTTTAGGTTTACGATCTGTTCGGGAGTAACTTCTGAATATCTGACGATTAACAATGTTTCTTTCGGAAGCAGTTTGGAACCAGGTATTGGAAAAAGGTACTGAATACTAATATCGGTTTGCAAGAGCGCAGAGTTGAAAATTATGCAAAGCATAAGTAGAATTAATTTTTTCACTTATTTACCCTATTCTGAATGAAAACTAGTAAAAGATAAATTATTTTCCGCATTAAATTTTTATTTCATCCATTTATAACCCACATTATCTCGTTTATTAAACAACACTAAGATATTAATTATCTTTCCTTAACATATCCGTCACATCTAAAAGTCAATCTTCCACACTCGTCAAAGGGAAAACCGTGCGGAAAGCTGCTCCTTCGTTACCTGCCTCAGCATAAGGTGTTAGAATTAGACTTCGAAATTCACTAGTTCTCTCATCATTAAGTTTTACACGATACCGTCGACGATCAATTTTGGAATCAACGGGTCCAGCCCATTGGTATCTATTTTCCGGATTCATCGACATAAGTACAACTTCCTCTGGAATTGAGACCAGGTCATCCTGACCAAGCCAGGTATCAATGTTATCTCTCATATCAACTGCAAGGACTTCAGGACCTCGACGGATTACATAATTGTCTTCCGATAGCTGCTCAAGGAATAAAGGGATTTCGAAATGAACCTCGATCGTATATTCATTAAAATTTTCGAGTCTAACCTCAAAATACCCATCAACATTACTATTTCCACTTACAAGAATCCCATTTAGTTTGGCTTGAAAATCTGCTGTCCAGCTTGGCACTCGGATGTGTAACATTCCTCTCCATTCAGAAGGTGTTTTCAGAGTTAATGTACTTTTTCCAAGTTCAAGATATTTGCTATCCTGTTTGATTTGTATTTCTCCACCACTTGTAGTGATCGTCGCAGTGCTTGATTCAAAAAAATTGACATAAATGTTATTGTCATTATTAGCATAAATAAGTTGAGGCAATCTTGCAATGCCGCGTGGTCCTGACCAGAAGCAACATCTCGTAGGGCCATGAAACCAATGCTTGGAATAACGAAGCGGTGTCCAATAACACCACTTCATACCATCTGCGGATTGAGCTGCAAGCAATGCATTATAACAAGTAAGCTCAAGTGCTTCCGCATACTTAGCTCTCCCTGTTATCGCATATAGATGCTGTGTTAAGAATATCCACTCGGTGGTAGCACAAGTTTCCTGCAGCTGGCCATCAGCTACGTCTTTAAGAGGTCCCTCATAAAGGTCTTCTGATTCTCCAAGCGATCCAGTTGGAAACAGATGAGTATTTGTAAGACCATCCCAAACTTTCTCCACCTTTGCTAACATTTCGTAGTCTTTTGTAACTTCGGCATATTTCACCACACCGCTGATAACTGCACTTAGCATATATGGATGGGCAAGGAACGGTTCACTGTTGGAAAGCATTTTTTGAATTGGTGGATAGTACCGAATCACTTGCCGCACAAAATCGATCAAACTCGCGTTCCCGGTATGCCGATACAGCCGAACCAACTGACCGGTTATTACCACCCTTGTCAGACCACCAGAAATTTCACTTTCAAGGAACTTCGCATTATTGTCTTCAATGGGCCCAAAGTTTTTTACAATCCATTTACCAACACCAGATGCTGCTTCAAGGGAAGCTCTCTCTCCTCGCAGCTCATAGTGAGTAAGTAAACCAATCATTGATGTCCATTGACACCATAAATCCCAATCCTGTTCCCAATCATTCAGCTCACGATCCTTTGGCAGTGGAATTCCCAAAAACCCATCCGGCTGCTGATATTTGATCAGAGAAGCAGCGAAGTCATCAACCATCTTAAATAAATCATCGTCGCCAGAATTTACTGCTGTACGGGTTGCCGCATCCAGCCATTTACCTGCATACTCACCATCCCACATTCGTTCAAGTAGTTTTCCGGGAGAGTAGTTGCGAGCGGCAAATGCCTCGATCATCTCCTTGCCATAATATTTATGCTGGTAAATCAAGTAATCGATATTACCCTGGTAACGCGAGTAGAATCGTCCATTGAGATCCAAATGAACCGATTCCGGAGAAAGAAAAGTAACGGCTGATTCCTCGAAGGAGTACGTGGCGGATGAAATTGGTGAAGTATTAGTACCAATATCTTGAGAATAGATATCATTGAAATTGCATATCGCAAAGAAGAAGATTATTGCAACGTGTATTCTTGTCTTTTTCATTTTTTCCCTTAATACTAATCTGTTAAAATTTTATTTTAATAAATCATTACTTCATTTCATCTTTTGATGTAATAATTAAACTGGCTAAATCAACTGCCAAGACAGAACCTGCTTCACCAATATTCCTAAATGAAGCATTAAGTTTTTTACCTATAACTTTAGGATAATCATCCGCACTAAAAGAAACTTTTAAAGGCATGTATATTGTTGGCCAGTCATTTACCCAATAAAGCCTTCTGATACCCATATAATCCATTTCTTCATCAGATACTTTTCTAAAATCGTAACCCATATAAAACTTTCCATCTTCCTCCCAAATGTGTGGGTGCCCCGGTACAAGCTGTTCACCTTCAGCCCCGAGTAAAATAGTATTTCCATATTTATTTCTTTCATTATCAAATTCCATTAAATCAACACCCTCCTTGTCAAAGAAGGGACCAGTTGGACTTGTACCCCTTCCATAGCGAATCGTATAGTCTGCACCCAAATTACCATACGATCCAAAGTAGTACCAGTAACCATTATGTTTATAAAGTGCAGTTCCTTCCATCCAGCAATTAGAATATTTATCGCCACACCAGCCATCATCGGTTTCAGGCCATGTTGCAATAGGGTGATGAATTTCTTTTGGGTGATTATCAAACTCGATATCTTTCGGATGACTCAGGAGCATTCCATCATTTGGATCTAATTCAGATATATAACATAATCCCCCTCCCCAGGCCATCCATAATCTTTCTGTTGAGTTGTCGTAGTAACAGTGTGCATCCAATACCCAGGGGAATTCGGAGCCGTCATGTTCAAGAATAGTCACTGGATCTGTCCAAGTGTATTGATATCCATTTGTTTCAATAACTTTTGTAAGAGTTAAAGATGAATAAAAATTTCCCGGAATATCTCTATAAACTGTTCCATAAATATATTTTTGATCTTTAACGATAATAGTTCCAACAGCCCATCCCAGACCTTCCAGTTTCTCATAATCACTATC